>JADHOU010000007.1 GCA_016778825.1 Candidatus Puniceispirillum sp.
TGAGACATTTTCTTGATTTTGAAAAACCGATTGCCAATCTTGAGGGAAAGGTCGAAGAACTTCGCCATATGAGCACCGATGGCAGCATCAATATCGCTGATGAAATCGGCAAATTGCAAACCCGCATCGAACGCGAATTGAAACAGACTTATGAAAAGCTTGGCGCCTGGGAAAAAGTGCAGGTTGCCCGCCATCCTGACAGGCCGAAAATCCGCGCCATTTTCGACCGGCTGTTTGATGATTTCACCCCGCTTGCCGGGGATCGCAATTTTGCCGAAGATCATGCGATCATTGGTGGCATGGCCCGATTCCGTGGCCAGTCGGTGATGGTGATGGGAACCGAAAAAGGAAGCAATACCGAAGAGCGCATCAAACGTAATTTTGGCATGGCGCGCCCAGAGGGCTATCGCAAGGCCGCGCGGCTAATGGATTTGGCGGGTCGCTATGGTCTTCCGGTTCTCAGTTTTGTTGATACGCCGGGTGCTTATCCCGGACGTGGTGCTGAAGAACGTGGTCAGGCCGAGGCCATTGCCAGTGCCATTCGCGCCTGTTTGAAATTACCAACACCGATGGTTGCGGCGATTATCGGTGAAGGCGGATCAGGTGGTGCAATTGCGCTGGCAACGGGTAACCGCGTGGTGATGTATGAACATGCGATTTACTGTGTCATTTCACCTGAAGGCTGTGCATCGATTCTGTGGCGCAGTGCCGACCATGCGCGTGACGCTGCCGAAGCTATGCGTATCACGTCGGATTGGATGCATCGGCTTGGCGTTGTCGATTCGGTGGTAAGCGAGCCGCTTGGTGGGGCGCATCGTGATCCGGTTCCGGCTATTGATGCGCTTGGTGATGCCTTTGCCGCACAGCTTGACTCGATGGCTGGAATGAATGCCGCTGCGCTGATTGCCGATCGAAATGACAAATATATGCGGATTGGTGATAACGGCCTCGATTGATCCGTTTGCGGTGATTTCGGTTGCCGCATTAGCTGATGAAACGCGTTGCTTCAATCGCCGGATTGGTCGTTAAGGACGGAATGGCCTGACGTGCTTTGGCAACCGCGGCCAAATCAAGATCGGCCGATATCACCGCATCACCATCACCAGCATCGGCAATGATTTCGCCCCAAGGGCTGATGATCAGGGAATGGCCATAGGTTTGCCGCCCATCAGCATGCGTTCCAGATTGTGCGGGCGCCACGATAAAACAGCCCGTTTCAATGGCGCGCGCCCGAAGCAATATATGCCAATGCGCCTTGCCGCTGATCGCGGTAAAGGCGGCAGGAACCAGCAACAGCTTGGCACCAGCAAGCGCCAATTGGCGATAAAGATGCGGAAACCGCACATCATAGCAGATGCTTAGCCCGACCGGCACGTCGCCAATCATGGCAATAACCGGCGTTGAACCTGCGGTAAAGCTGGCAGATTCGCGATAGCTTTTGTGATCGCCAACATCAGCGTCAAACATATGGATTTTGTCATAGCTTGCGACAAGCCCGCCATCAGGACCGAAAAGCAGGCTTCGATTGACTAATTTATGGTTATCGCGGCGGCGTATCATCAGTGATCCAGCAAGAAGCCAGGTTCCCAATTGTCGCGCCTGATCGGCAAGCCAGTTTTGACTGTAGCTGTCATCTTCCCATTCGGCATGGGTGGCAAGCTGTTCGCGGCTGGCGGAGAGATAGCTGGCGCATTCGGGAAGGGTTACAAGTGTTGCACGTGATGCGGCCTCGGCAATCAAAGGCTGGATATGTGCCAAGGTGTCTTTGGCATTGTCACTCGCGCAATATTGAATGGCAGCAACCCGAAGCATGGCCAATTAGAACGCCATTGATAACAGCTTGTCGAGATGGCCTGCCTGATCAAGCGCAAACAGATCATCACAACCGCCAATATGGTTATCATTGATAAATATCTGCGGCACCGATGTTCGGCCATTGGCACGGCTTCGCATGGTTTGGCGTTTTGCCGCGCTTAAGGTCACGTCAATTTCCTCAAAGGCAATGTTTTTGGTGGTCAGTAATTTCACCGCGCGCGTACAAAACGGACAGGCCATTGCGGTATAGATTTCAATTTTTGCCATTTCTGCCTCATTTGACGCCTCCAGCATGGGTGCGAAGCCGCATCATCAATAATCGTAAAAACCTGCACTACCATAACGCAAGACCCGCGCTCTGTCATAGGGGTCAATGGAAAAATCAGCATTGCATAAAGGGGCTACAGCCCATCGCGTAAAACCCGTGCCAAAACCAGCCCGCGAACTGGGCCATTTCCCACCCGATGAAGGTTTCTTGCCGCCTCATAAAGGGCGGCACCCGTTGTTATCACATCATCAATCAACAGCAGGGGCCGATTGGCGATGCGGTGACGCTGATCTTGGGGCACGCGGCAAACGCGGCTGCCAGATTGCGTTGTCGCTGGCTTCGGCTCAATCCGGGCTGTATTGGGCCAGCCTTTGGCCGCGTCAATGCTTCGGAAGCAAAGATGCCAGTTTCATTTTGCTGGCACAACAGGCGCGCCAGCTCGGCAGATTGGTTGAACTGCCGATGAAGATATCGTTTGGCATGAGGCGGAATCGGCACAATCAAATGGTCTAGCTCTGCTAAAACGGTTAAAGGCGCTTGTAAAAAGCGGGCAAATAGAGGGTGAGATGAAGCGCGTCCCCATGTTTGAATTTCAAAATCAATTGCTGTGACCGGTCATTATAAAAAAAGCAGCTTCAGATTTCGGCCAAGGGTGGTGCTTCGGCGAAACAAGACCCGCAAAGATGATCGCCAATGGCATCGGCAAGCGGCCGCCCACAGCATTGGCAAAAAGGCGGGGTGATAAAAATCAGCTCCTGCCAGCAATCGGCGCAAAGGCTATTATCAAAACAAAACCGCCGACATAAGGGGCATTGCTTGGGCAAAAGCAGATCAAGCAATGCGTTATAATGCTGCCGGAATCGGATAGCGGTTTTGGTTTGCATTGCCAGTCTCTTAACGCAGCCTTGGGATTGCTAATTCTAGCCGAAAGCCAGTAAAAAAATGATAAAGCATGCCGCCAGTAACAATCAAGGCATGGCGATATTTAGCGCTTGCGGTTTTACCAGCAGACCCTACAAGATGCGTGTCATGACCGAAATGATACCACAGCTATTTGACCCGCTTGCCCAGCGCCGAAACCGGCAACGGGCTGCAATGACCTATGCAAATTTTGCTTTTCTAAAGGATGAAGCGGCATTGCGCCTTGCCGACCGGGTTGATCTGATGCGGCGTGATTTTGACCTATGTCTTGATCTTGGCGCACATGATGGCCGCCTTTTGACGCATCTCGCACCGCTTGGCAAAATCGGCACAATGCTGCATAGCGATCCGGCAGTGGCTTTTGCCAAACATGCTGACAAGCCCTTTATTGTCCATGATTTTGCGAATCTGCCTTTTGCCGATGCCAGCTTTGATGCGGTTTTTTCCTGTCTGAATCTCCATTGGGTTGATGATCTGCCGGGGCTGATGCTGCAAATTCGAAAATTGCTTCGTCCGGACGGTCTGTGTCTGACCAATCTTCTTGGCGGCAATAGCTTATTTGAATTACGCGCGGCCTTAATTGCGGCTGAACAGGATGTAACTGGCGGGTTTAGCCCGCGTTGCGCGCCGATGGCTGATATCAAAGATGTTGGCGGGCTTCTTGGCCGTGCTGGTCTTGCGCTTCCGGTGGCTGATAGCGACCGTTTGACCGTTACCTATCCAAATATGTTTCGCTTGATGGCCGATCTTCGTGGCATGGGTGAACAAAATGCCATGCTTGACCGGTTGCGCCAGCCGACAAGACGCGCCGTTTTCATGCGGGCAGCTGAAATCTATCAAACCAAATTTGGGCGTGATGACGGAACGATTCCGGCGAGTTTCGAGATCATCACCCTTACTGGCTGGGCACCGCATGAAAGCCAGCAAAAGCCCCTTCGCCCCGGATCGGGGAAAACGCATCTTGCCACGGTGATTGGTGGCGATGATGGTGACGATCTAAAACAGGGCTGACGCAAACAGCAAAACCAAAAGCGGCATGACCATAAGTGACATAACCGGCAAGGCGGCGTGTTCAAAACATCATTATTGTCGTCAGGGATTGATGGCCGAAAGCAAAGCCTGCCCCAAATAAAGCCTGCCCCAAAGAAAATATTGTCTTAAAGAAGATCTTGCAGCGCCGAAATCAAGGGAATATCAGCCGCAGGCATCGGATAGTCGCGCAATTGTTGCGGGCGTACCCATTTCAACATGCCGCCTTCAACCGCTTGTGGGCGGCCTTGCCAGCGGCGGCAAACAAACAACATCATTAAAAGATGGAACGCCTCGACATCATCACTTGCAGCATAATGGTGGCTGGCAAAGCTAAGTGGGGCAAGGCAGGATTCGGCGGTATCAATGCCAAGCTCTTCGCGCAATTCGCGGATCAGCGCTGCTTCTGGCGTTTCACCAGCTTCGATTTTACCGCCCGGAAATTCCCATAATCCGGCCATTGATTTGCCTTCGGGGCGTTGCGCCAGCAAGACCCGTCCATCAATATCGACCAGCGCCACCGCGCTTACCAGCAACATCGCCTAGCTAGCTTCGGTAATCGGCATTGATCGAGATATAGCCATGCGTCAAATCGCATGTCCAAACCTGCGCCGTGCCATTGCCAGCGCCAACCGTCACCGCAAGATCAATCATCTGACCCGTCATATGGGCGGCAATCGGGGTTTCGTCATAATCGGCGATACGCATGCCGTCACGCGCCACCGCATAGCCGCCAATATCAATGGCAATCGCATCAGATGGAATGCCAATGCCCAATTTGCCAATCGCCATGACAATCCGGCCCCAATTGGCATCTTCGCCAGCGATGGCGGTTTTGACTAAAGGCGAATTGGCAATGGCAAGGCCGATTTGACGGGCAATCGCATTGGTCTTGGCACCTGCAATATCAATGGTGACAAGCTTGGTTGCGCCTTCGCCATCGCGCACAATCTGGATGGCAAGATCGCGCATGACCGCGGCCAAGGCGGCGCGGAAATCAGCCAATGCCGGATCATTGGCATCGGCAATCAACCGGTTGCCAGCCATGCCGCTTGCCATCAGAAAAACACTATCATTGGTCGAAGTGTCGCTATCAACGGTAATGGCATTGAAGCTGTCGTCATTGGCGGCGCGAAGACAATGCGCCAGAACGTCTGCTGGCACGGCCGCATCGGTGCCAATATAGCCAAGCATGGTTGCCATATTTGGCGCAATCATGCCTGACCCTTTGGCAATGCCGCATATATCAACCAATACCCCATCAATCATACATTTTGCATGGGCGCCTTTGGCGAATGTATCGGTTGTTAGAATGGCATTGGCGGCATCATGCCAACTGGCATTGCTTTGAGTGACCAATCTATCGAAATAAGGCACCAGCTTGGCCGCATCCAATGGCTCGCCAATCACGCCGGTAGAGGCCACCATGATCGTGCGAGGGTCACAATCAAGATGGCTGGCAAGATGATTGACCATTTCATGAACAGCGTCATCGCCGCGACTGCCAGTAAAGGCATTGGCATTGCCAGCATTGGTGATGATCGCGGCGGCAGTGCCGGTCTTGGCAATTTTCCGGCTCCAGCCAACCGGTGCTGCGGCTGTATCAGATTGCGTAAACACACCAGCAACGCTGCTTTCAGGTGCCAAGCTGATCAGCAGCAAATCATCGCGCCCTTGATAGCGCATGCCGCTGGCGGCGGTACCGAGCTTGATACCGGCAATCGGTGGCAGGTCGGGAAAGCTGTAAGGTGCCAAGGGAGAAACGGTCATGGCTGTGGCTTTTACTGGCTATTGCCAGCGGCCATTGCATCTTTGCGAATATCGGCAAAGCTGCGGAGTTTGATGTCCTGTTTTGCGCGCAATTCTTCAAGAACACGGCCCAAGGCTTGCGTTGATAGATTCTGCACAAGCTGGTCACGCATGGCTTCAAGCGTTGGGGCTGGTGCAATCGCCTTTTCATCAACTTTGATAACATGCCAGCCAAACTGGGTCTGGACTGGGGTTTTGCTAAAGCTGCCATCGCTGAGCGCAAAGGCGGCATTTTCAAAGGCTGGCACCATCTGGCCTCGGCCAAAAGTGCCAAGTGATCCGCCATTTGGCCCGCTTGGTCCGGTTGATTTGGTTTTTGCCAATTCGGCAAAATCTTCGCCTTTTTCAAGCGCGGCAATCACCGCCTTGGCTTCATCTTCGGTTTCAACGAGAATATGTGATGCCGTCACCTGTTCGCGTGATGCGCTGTCTGCGACAAATTTCTGATAGGCATTTTCAATCGCGGCATCATTCACTTCGCCAGCAACCGTCTCGCCGAGCCATGATTCGGCAAGAACGCGGTCAGCGGCAACCCTCATCGCCGCGGCAACATCGTCTTTTTGGTCATGTTTTGCCGTGCGGGCGGCATCGGCGGCAATGCGCGCATCAACCATATCGGTGACCAGTTGGTCGAAATAATTTGCCAAAGGCGTTTGCCGGAATTCATCTGGAAGACGCTCGGCCTGCCGCATGACATCATCAAGCCACAAGGTTTCGCCATTGACCGTGCCAACCGGAATCCGGTCGTCATTGGCATGTGCCATCATGCCTATGCCAGCAAAAAGCGCGGCGCCTGTTACAAGGCCGATAAACCGATGGGCAAAAATACCATTACGCATTCGTAAATCCTCTTAAAATGAGCAGGCCGTGCCGCAATCACCGGCGCGCCATTGGATCGTCAGGAAAAATTCAGATCAAACCGGCCAGTCTTTAACTGCCAACCTATTGTGTTAGTGTTAGTGTTAGTGTTAGCGAAGCTAACTTCTAAGAGCAAGCCCGCGCTTGAAAAAGGCGCAATATTCTGCGGCAGGCTGGGCGAGGTTATCTACCTTTAGGCGGTTTTGTAAAATCACAGGTAAATCGGGAAAAACATACTCAAACAATTGACAAAATTCGCGTCTATACCTATGTCCAGTCAGGTGCTTTTCGCACCAGCTTTATATTTGCCGTCCGGCAGCGCATTTGCCACATGGCTGGGGAGTTACGATGTTTGCGTCTTTTGCAAAAAACCTGTTTGGCAGCTCGAATGACCGTATCGTCAAATCGATGCAGCCATTGGTTCAGCAGATTAATGACCGCGAAACCAATTTTGCCAGCCTCGATGATGATGCCATTCGGGCAATGGTCGTCGATATCCGCCAGAAAATAACCGATGGCGCGTCAAAAGATGATTTTTTAATTGATGTATTTGCGCTGGTTCGCGAAGCCGCTAAACGCACTCTTGGCCAGCGTCATTTCGATGTCCAATTGATGGGTGGTATTGCGCTTCATCGTGGCCAGATTGCCGAAATGAAAACTGGCGAAGGCAAAACGCTTGTTGCGACTTTGGCGGTGGTGCTGAATGCGCTTGATGGGCGCGGTGTTCATGTTGTCACGGTCAATGATTATTTGGCATCACGCGATGCGGCATGGATGAGCAAGGTCTATGAATTTTTGGGGCTAAGCGTTGGCTGCATCACTGGCGGGCTTGATGATGATCAGCGCCGTGCCGCCTATGGTTGTGATGTCACTTACGGCACGAATAATGAATTCGGCTTTGACTATCTTCGTGACAATCTGAAATACAGTCTTGAAGATATGGTGCAGCGTGATTTCAGTTTTGCGATTGTCGATGAGGTTGATTCGATCCTGATTGATGAAGCGCGCACCCCGCTGATCATTTCCGGCCCTGCTGAAACCAATGCCGAGCATTATCATGTTGCTAATCAGATCATCCCGTTATTGGTGGATGAAGATTTTGATCTTGATGAAAAGGGCAACAGTGTCTCGCTGAGTGAAATTGGCATTGAACATGCCGAAACCCTGCTTCGCGAGCGTGGTGCCATTGGTGATGCAACGCTTTACGACATTGAAAATGTTGGGCTGTTGCATCATGTCAATCAGGCGCTTCGTGCGCATCGTCTTTTCGCTCGTGACACGCATTATATGCTAAAGGCCGGCGAGGTTGTCATCATTGATGAATTTACCGGTCGCGCCATGGAAGGCCGCCGTTTTTCTGATGGGCTGCATCAGGCGATTGAGGCGAAAGAGGGTGTTGAAATTCAGGCCGAAAACCAGACGCTGGCTTCAGTCACCTTCCAGAATTATTTCCGCATGTATGACAAGCTGGCAGGCATGACCGGAACAGCCATGACTGAGGCTGGTGAATTTTCTGAAATCTACGCTTTGGAAGTTATGGCCATCCCGACCAATCGTGATGTTGCCCGTATTGATTATGATGATGAAGTTTACCGCACCAGTGCCGAACGTGACGAAGCCGTTATCGCACTGATTCTTGAATGCCGGTCACGTCAACAGCCGGTTCTTGTTGGCACGATCAGTATTGATAAATCCGAACGCCTATCAGCCGAATTGAAAAAGCGTAAAATCGACCATCGGGTTCTGAACGCGCGTTTCCATGAAGAAGAAGCCAAAATCATTGCTGATGCTGGCGTGCCCGGTGCGGTTACGATTGCCACCAATATGGCTGGACGCGGAACCGATATTCAACTTGGTGGTAATTTGGAAATGCGGCTTGCCAGCCTTGAGGCCGAAGGCAAACCAGTTACCGAAACGGTTACTTCCAAAATTGCCGCTGAAATTGAAGCGGCCAGAGCCACCGCGCTTGCTGCTGGCGGGCTATATGTTATTTGTACCGAACGCCATGAATCGCGCCGGATTGATAATCAGCTTCGTGGCCGAACAGGACGTCAGGGTGATCCTGGCGCGTCAAAATTCTTCTTGTCATTACAAGATGATCTGATGCGTATTTTCGGCTCGGAAAAGCTGGAAAGCATGCTGTTAAAGCTTGGCCTTGAAGAAGGCGAGGCCATTATGCATCCATGGATTAACAAGGCTGTTGAAAAAGCTCAATCCAAAGTTGAGGCACGTAATTTCGAAATTCGCAAACAATTGCTGAAATATGATGATGTCATGAATGACCAGCGCCGGGTGATTTTTGACCAGCGCAAGGAAATCATGCGCGCTGATGATGTTCATGACACGGTTGTTGATATGCGCCATGAAGCCGCCGCCTTGATTGTTGAACGGTCAATTCCCGCTGGCACTTATCATGATGCATGGGATTCAGAAACGCTTGATGCCGATTCGCGCCGCGTGTTGGGGGTTGAGGCACCGATTGCTGATTGGTTTGCCGAAGATGGCATTGCCGAACCGGAAATCGAAGCCAGATTGATTGATGCTGCTGATCGCCATATGGCCGAAAAAGCCGTCAGGCTTGGGCCCGATATCATGAGGATGGCGGAAAAGAATCTGCTTTTGCAGGTGCTTGACCAGCAATGGAAAGAACATTTATTGACCCTTGATCAATTGCGTCAGGGAATCACTCTTCGGGCCTATGGGCAAAAAGATCCTTTGAATGAATATAAGCGCGAAGCCTTTTTGTTGTTTGAAACGATGCTTGCCAATATGCGGGAAACCACAAGCATGGTTCTCTCGCATGTAGAGATTCGCCAGCCCGATGAACAAGGCGCGCCGCCGGCCGCTTCAGCTGAGTCTTCTGCCAATGCGAAAGTGTCGCGAAATGCCCCTTGCCCATGCGGATCAGGCAAGAAATTCAAACATTGCCATGGTGCGCTTTAACGCCGCCATATTGCTGGTTTCGGGGCTTGTCGTCCTTCTATATGCCTCTTATCTATAAGATAGATAGATTTTGGTGAGGCGGAACGGATGATCAAATATCAATTGATCTGCGATTTGACGCATGAATTTGAAGGCTGGTTCCAAACTAGCGCTGCTTTTGATGCGCAGAATGAAGCGGGGCTCGTCACCTGTCCGGTTTGTGACAGCGTCACGGTGCGCCGCGCGCTAATGACGCCCAATCTGGCCAGCCCAAAACGTCGCCGTGATGATATGCGTCACTTGCCAGCGGCTGAAACTGGCCATCATCTTGGCAATCAGGCTGGCACCATCGCGCCGTCTTCTCAAGTCGCATCTGGCCAAACCGCATCGGCGCATGTTGCCGCATCCAGGCCCGACCCATCTAAGCCGGCCTCATTGCAGGCCGCCCCATCACAGGCTGCGCTTGGCGAGGCGATCGCACAGCTACGCCAATTGCAGCGTAAGATAAAGTCTGAATGCCGTGATGTCGGGACTGATTTTGCAACGGAAGTTCGTAAAATGCATTATGGCGACAGCGAACCTGAAAATATTTATGGTCATTCAAGTGCTGAAGAACGCGAATCACTTGCCGATGAAGGCATTGATATCGTGACTTTGCCGTGGTTGCCGCCTGAACATTAAACCGAATGGTTTGCGGCTTTTGCCCTATCGAAAGCCGCCACTTGCCGCATAATTGATCGCCAGTGATCCGATTGGCATAAACCCGCCGCCCGGACAGGGCGCAAAACCGGTCATATCATCAAGAGCAATCCCCGCTGCGGCGAATTCGGCGCGTAATTCGGCTGGCCGCACGAATTTGCGCGGATCATGTGTGCCAGCAGGCACAAGCCGAACAATATATTCAAGCGCAAATTTGGCAAAAATCAGCGCTGGCAAGCTGCGGTTAATGGTGGTGATCACGACAACACCATCCGGTGCCAGCATCGTGGCAATCGCCGTGATGAAAAGGGGGCGGTCGGCAACATGTTCGATCACTTCAGAGGCATAGATCACATCGAATTTGGCACCGCTTGCGGCTAGATCTTCGGCTGTGATGACCTGATAATCAATGGCAAGCTGCATCGATTCAGCATGTGTTCTGGCCGCGCTGATCGCCGGTGCGGTTACGTCAATGCCGGTTACCTCTGCGCCAAGCCGTGCCATTGGTTCGGCAAGCAAGCCGCCGCCACAGCCAATATCGAGTAATTTCAATCCTGCCAATGATGGTTTTGCGCTTTGCTTTTCACCTGTTTTCATTGGAAAAAACCGGCCAATCGCTTGCAGAATATAGTCAATCCGGACAGGGGTAAAAGCATGCAAAGGCGCCATTGGTCCTTTTTGATCCCACCATTGGTCGGATAGGGCGGCAAAATTATCAATCTCTGTTTGATCGGCTGTAGTTATCATAGTCTTGCCTCGGCGGCTGGTAATCGTTATAGCTGCGTGAAATCAGATTTACTGGAAAACAGCATACAGCAAATGGCACGGATTGTTCAAAAATTTGGTGGTACCTCGGTGGCCGATCTTGATCGCATACGCAATGTGGCGCAGCGGGTAAAAACCGAAGTTGACGCTGGCCATGAGGTTGCGGTTGTTGTCTCGGCAATGTCGGGAACAACAAATCAGCTTGTCTCATGGGCATCGGAAATCGGCCCGCTTCATGATGCTCGGGAATATGATACGATTGTTGCAACCGGCGAACAGGTGACGGTCGGCTTGCTGGCGATTGCTTTGCAGAATATCGGCATCGATGCGCGGTCATGGCTCGGCTGGCAGATTCCCATTCGGTCAGATAATGTTCATGGTGCGGCGCGGATTGACTCGATTGACGGGTCGGCCATTCGCGAGCGTATGAAAGCCGGACAAGTTGCAGTCATTGCCGGTTTTCAGGGCATTGGCCCCGATGGCCGGATCAGTACACTCGGCCGAGGTGGCTCGGATACATCGGCCGTTGCGATTGCCGCCGCGCTCGAAGCTGATCGGTGCGATATCTATACTGATGTCGATGGGGTTTATACTACCGATCCGCGAATCGCACCAAAAGCAACTAAATTAGCGCGAATCACCTTTGAAGAAATGCTGGAAATGGCATCATCAGGTGCCAAAGTCTTGCAAACAAGATCAGTCGCCATGGCGATGCGCCATAATGTTAATCTGCAGGTGCGCTCAAGTTTCAATGATGCACCAGGCACTTTAGTCGTGAATGAGGATTTAGTCGTGGAACAAGAAATCATTAGCGGGATTGCTTATAGTCCTGATGAGGCCAAAATCACCATCGTTGGCCTGCCTGACCAGCCGGGTGTTGCTGCCGGTGTTTTTGGCGCTTTGGCAGATAATCATGTCAATGTGGATATGATTGTACAAAGCGCATCAAGCGCCGTGAAGAAAACTGATATCAGCTTTTCGGTCAGCCGTGGCGACCTTGATAAAGCCGTTGATATTATTAATAAAATTAAAGATGAGCTGGAATTTGACTCGGTTGACGCATCGCCAAATGTTGCCAAAATTTCGGTTGTGGGAACGGCGATGCGGACCCAGCCTGGTGTTGCCAAGACCATGTTTGAAACGCTGGCGGCAAAGGGCATAAATCTGCATGTGATTTCAACATCCGAAATCAAGATTTCCGTTTTGATCGATGCTGAATATACCGAGTTAGCGGTTCGCAGCCTGCATACCGCCTATGGGCTGGATGACGAATCTTAATATCGCCGTAATAGCAATAGTTGCTTGCTAAAGTCATGAAAATCTGCGACGCAACGGGATCAACGGCTAATGTTATCAGCTACATGATCGTTGGATATTGTTTTAAAACTTAAAGTTTTATTTGAAATTATCAGAGATTTCTGGTGCTTTTGTATAATTTGTATAAATAGATGATGAATGGAGACCGGTTTTTGGTGCACGTTCAAGATAAAGATACCAAACTTTTAGTTGCTGGCGACAGTTTCGAACAAATCGGTTCGACGCTTAAACATGCGCGTCGACTTCAGGGTTTGAAAATCAGCGACGTATCACAGCACCTCCGCATCTCGGTTGATTATCTGTCAAAGCTCGAATCAGGTGCCTTTGATCAATTGCCAGCACCAGCCTATGTCACAGGGTTTTTGCGAAGCTATGGCCAGTATGTTGGGCTTGATCCATCAACACTTGTGGCGCGCTATACCGCATTGTCGGCCAAAGCGGCGACCATACCAACCTATAAAATGCCAATGAGTACGCGGCCACCACAGCGATCAGCACCAGTGATTGCTTCAATGCTGGTTGTTTGTGCTGGCATTGCCTATGGCGGTTGGTATTGGATAAATGGCGGTGATGTGAATGATCAGATGGCGATGGCGCCAAGCGAGATTGTGGAAACCCCGTCAATTCCTGCCGCGATGCAAGACACGCTTATCGACCAACGCGTGGGGTCGGACGTGCTGAATTATGATCAGGCGCAAAGCCAAAATCTGACAGCGCCCTCCGCTCAGCCCAAAAAAGTCATCGCCGCCAAGGCTGTAATGCCAACCCCAAGCGCGGCAACAGCTGATCCAGCCGCCGAGACAAAAAATGTCACTGTGAAGATGCCAGCTGTGGCATCAGCGAATCCTGTCGAAATTGTCGCAGCGATTATCGCGCCGCGCGAACCAGCCGCGCCGCCAGCCGATGTGGACACCCCCGTTCTATCAGGCGATCTTGCCGAAACACAGGTGATTACCCCCGTATCGCAAGATGGCGTAACGCGGTTGGCTGAAAATAGCGCCATTGCCAATCTTCGTGATCCGGCGCAGGAAATTACCATCCGCGCGGTTGCCGCAAGCTGGGTTGAAATCGTGCGTGATAATGGCGAAGAAGTGATGGCAAAATTGATGCGGGCTGGTGACAGCTATGTTGTTGAGGGCAATACGCGGCTTTATCTTAGCACCGGCAATGCTGGTGGGCTGGAAATTGTCATTGGAAGCGATGACCCTCGCTCAATCGGCGAAACTGGTCAGATTGTTCGTGATCTTCCATTGGTTACCGGTAAATTACGGCAGACGCTCTAGCCTCAATCCCAGCCCGGCTTTTCCCTTTCTTGATATGATTATTTCCAAATATTTTGGGGCGTGATCCCGATTTTAAGTTTTCTCTGTGATGTTGACGTTTTTCTTGGGGACTTTGCCTGTTTGCGCTGCGATGGCTGGGCAAACTTCATGGCCTGCCAGCCATCTTGGAAATTGATCGCAACACCCCATCTGAACAAAGTGACGCATTGATCTGGCGCTTGCCCACCGAACAGGGTATAGAATGGAGCAAATTCAACAGGGGTGCGCCGCGCCATTATTTGGAGTGCAAAAGTGTCAAACGCTTATCGGGCTTATCGAACAATTGAGCGCCGTCGCTGTCGTCAGGTGATGGTCGGATCAGTTCCGGTTGGCGGCGATGCGCCAATTTCGGTGCAAACCATGACCAATAGCCTGACAAGTGATATTGACGGCACTTTGGCGCAAATCAATGCGGCGGCGGCGGCGGGTGCTGACATTGTGCGGGTGTCCTGCCCTGATGAAGATAGCACCGCGGCGCTGAAAACAATCTGCGCGCAAAGCCCGGTTCCGATTGTTGCTGATATCCATTTCCATTATCGCCGCGCCATCGAGGCGGCCAAGGCGGGCGCAGCCTGTTTGCGCATCAATCCTGGCAATATTGGCAATGCGGCGCGTGTGCGCGAGGTGGTCCAGGCGGCGCGTGATCATGGATGTTCGATGCGTATTGGTGTTAATGCCGGATCGCTGGAAAAGCATCTTCTTGAAAAATATGCCGAGCCTTGTCCTGAAGCGCTTGTCGAGTCTGCCTTGGAACATGCCAAGATTTTGCAGGATAATGATTTTCACGAATTTAAAATTTCCGTCAAAGCATCCGATGTGTTTCTGGCGGTTGCTGCTTATCAACAGCTTGCTGATGTGATTGACTGCCCGCTGCATATTGGCATCACCGAGGCTGGTGGGCTGCGGGCAGGCACGATCAAATCGGCCATTGGGCTTGGCAATCTGCTTTGGGCCGGCATTGGCGATACGGTAAGAGTTTCTTTATCGGCAGACCCGACCGAAGAGGTGAAAGCCGGTTATGAAATGCTGAAATCACTTGGGCTTCGCCGCCGCGGTGTGACGGTTATTTCCTGCCCATCTTGCGCGCGCCAGCAATTTGACGTTATCAAAACCGTGCAAATCATCGAAGATCGGTTAGAACATATTGATATGCCGATCACCGTTTCGATCATTGGCTGTGTTGTGAATGGGCCGGGTGAGGCGCGTGAAACCGATATCGGGCTTACTGGTGGCGGCAAGGGTACCCATCAGATTTACCTGTCAGGTATGGCTGATCACCGCCTTTCAAATGGTGATATTGTTGAACATGTGGTTGATCTTGTTGAAACCCGTGTTGCCAAATTAAAAGCCGCCGAAGCGGCATCAACACAAACTTAAAAAGCAGATGAAAGCCCATGTCACGACTTCAACCTGTCCGCGGTACCGCTGATCTTCTTCCCGATAGCATGGCCAAACATCGTTTGGTGATTGACGCTGCCCGGACGGCATCGGCGCGCTATGGATTTCAGGAAATGGCAACGCCAATTTTTGAATTTTCCGAAGTGTTTTCGCGCCCGCTTGGCGAAAGCAGCGATATTGTCACCAAGGAAAATTATAGCTTTGCCGATCGTGGTGGTGAAATCTTGACCTTGCGGCCGGAAAACACCGCTGGTGTTGTGCGGGCAATGATTTCGGGCGGGCTGACGCAAAGCCTGCCGTTGAAATATTTCTATGCTGGGCCGATGTTCCGCTATGAGCGTCCGCAAAAAGGCCGGATGCGCCAGTTTCATCAGGTAGGCATCGAATATCTTGGCCCGGATGATGCGCTTGCCGATGCTGAAACCATTGCTTGTGGCGCACGATTTCTGGCGTCGCTTGGGGTTCTTGATGATTGTGAACTTCATCTCAATTCGCTTGGTGATAGTGACAGTCGGGCGGCTTATCGGGCGGCCTTGATTGCCCATTTGGAAACATTTGCCGATCAATTATCGGATGACAGCAAAATCCGCCTTGCAGTAAATCCGCTCCGCATTCTGGATTCAAAAGATGCTGGCGACCGGGTGATATTGCAAGATGCTCCGCGATTACAAGATTATCTGAATGATGTGTCAAAGGCGCATTTTGCCGATTTGACAGCCGCGCTTGATGGCGCTGGCGTGGCGTGGGTTTTTGATCCGCTATTGGTTCGCGGGCTTGATTATTATTGTCATACGGCTTTTGAATTTGTCACCTCATCGCTTGGCGCACAAGGAACGGTTCTTGGCGGCGGGCGTTATGACGGGCTTGCCGAAATGCTTGGCGGGCCAAAGGTGGCTGGTGTTGGCTGGGCGGCTGGTGTTGAACGGCTTGCCATGCTTGTTGAAACCGCCCCGGTAAATAATCCTAAAGTGGCGATCTTGACGGTTGATGATGGCGCCCGCCAAGCGGCGTTTCGCCTTGCCGAACAGCTTCGCGATGCGGGGATTGATATTGATCTGCCAACAAGCGGCGCGATGGGTAAAAAATTGAAAAAGGCCGATAAGGCCGGGATTTGGACTGCGGTGATTATGGGAAGTGATGAACTTG
>JADHOU010000008.1 GCA_016778825.1 Candidatus Puniceispirillum sp.
CCGCTTGGGCATGATTGCCTGCCGACATGGCAATGACGCCAAGCTGGCGTTGTTTATCGTTCAAGCCAAGCATTGCATTCAGCGCACCACGCGCCTTGAATGATGATGTATGCTGTAAACATTCCAGTTTCAAAAACAGCTCGCAGCCCAAATTACGCGATAACATTGGCGCTTCAAGCATTGGTGTGCGGATGATTTGCCCGTCCAGCCGGACGGCTGTGTCTCTGATTTGATCGGCTGTTACCGCCATAATGTAATCCCCCTTATGGCAATCCTATTCGGGTCATGCGTTTTCACGCATTGTGCGATTGACCACTGCCACCTTTATAAGCTGCCAATATCATGACCTTCATTTGCGTCTTTATACCAGTAAAACTGGATAATTGCCGTTATCTAACTGCATAGATGACGCAGCGATGGCCTGACAACGACCGATTATAAACAAGCTTTGCCATGGTCTGTTCCGGCACTGCGGTCTGATGGGGGAAACCACGCGCAACTAGCGCCGAATCATAATTGCAATTTCAGGCGCAAAATAGGTCAAAACAGCATCGGCACCCGCGCGTTTGAAACAGGTCATGGCTTCAAGAATGGTGCGTTCGCGATCAAGCCAGCCCTTTTCGAATGACGCGCATAGCATCGAATATTCGCCCGATACCTGATAGGCAATGCATGGCACGCCAAATTCGGCCTTGGCGCGTGCCAGAATATCCAGATAGGGCATCCCCGGTTTGACAATGACCATGTCGGCACCTTCGGTGAGATCAAGCGCGATTTCATGCATCGCTTCATCGCTATTGGCCGGATCCATTTGATAGGTGGATTTGCCTGCCTTGCCAAGCGATGCACCAGCCCGCACCGCATCGCGGAACGGCCCGTAAAATCCAGATGCATATTTCGCCGCATAGGCCATGATTTGCACATTGTGATGCCCAGCAGCATCAAGTGCGGCGCGAATTTCGCCAACGCGGCCATCCATCATATCTGACGGGGCGATGATATCGCATCCGGCATTGGACTGATGCACTGCCTGTTCGCACAAAGCCGCAATGGTTTCGTCATTTAAAATTTCGTCCCCATCCAGCAAACCGTCATGGCCATGCGAGGTAAAGGGGTCAAGCGCAACGTCACAGATGATGCCAAGATCGGGAAAGGCGGCTTTGACCGCGCTGACCGCACGGCACACAAGATTGTCACCATCGCGGGCAAGGCTGCCTGACGCATCCTTTAATGCGGCGTCGATTGACGGGAAAATGGCAATTGCGGGAATTGTTAATTCAACCGCTTTGGCCGCCTGTTGCAAAAGCTGATCAATCGAGTAGCGGAAAACACCGGGCATGGCATCAATTGGCTCGGCTATGTTCTGTCCCTTAATCACAAAAAGAGGCCAGATAAGATCGGCACTATCAAGGCGGGTTTCGGCAACAAGGCGACGCGAAAATGCCGTCATCCGGTTGCGGCGCATCCTTGTGGAAGGGTATTGACCTCGGCTCATGGGCTGTTTAATCCGTAATTGATCTGAAAAACCATCTATTCATAACGATCTGGGAAGATTTCCGCAATGCCACAGGCGCATATTCATTTTGACGTTATTAATGGTGCCGGTCTTGTCACGCTTGATCGGCCAAAGGCGTTGAATGCGCTAACCGTCGAGATGGTCACTGATTTACGGCAGGTTCTGCTTGGCTGGCGTGATGATCCAGCGATCAGCCATGTGGTGATCGCCAGCAGTGCGCCACGCGCCTTTTGCGCTGGTGGTGATATCCGGCAGGCGCGCGAAACCATCATCGCCAACGGTTTTGACGAGGCAGATACCTTTTTTCGAGGTGAATATCTGGTTGATCTGGCGATTGCCGAATTTGGCAAACCGATTATCGCGCTGTGCGATGGTGTTGTTATGGGTGGCGGTGCTGGTCTTGCCGAACATTGCACCCATATCATCATGAGTGAAACGACACGCTTTGCGATGCCGGAAACCAGCATTGGCCTGTTTCCTGATGTGGGGGCAAGCCTGTTTCTTGGCCGGTGCCCTTTGCCAGTTGCCCGATTGCTTGGCATGACCGGATATATCATTCATGGCGCTGATTGCATGATGCTTGGCCTTGCCACATCAATGGTGCCATCTGACCAGATGGCAGGGTTGAAACGATCACTTCTTGATTGCACTGCATCTGAAATTGATCAGGTTATTGCTGGCTTTAAAATGGATCCGGGGGTGCCAGCCTTAAACCATCAAATGCCGGTAATTGACCGTATTTTTGGTGGTGATGTGACCCCTGAACAGATGCAGGACCGCGCCGAAGATCTGGCGCGGATGCGGCCGAATGATAAATTGGTTAGCCATGTTGTAACGGCCTTTGCCACGCGTTGTCCGGTCTCGATCAAGTTGTTTTGGCGTTTATTGCAAATGGCCGATGACATCACCGATATTGGCGCGGCGCTGACACTTGATTACCATCTTGCGATGCGCATGACTCGGCGTGGCGACTATATCGAAGGCGTTCGTGCGGTTCTGGTTGATCGGGATAATGCGCCAAAATGGTCGCCAAACAGCCTTGCGCTTGTTGATAAGGCTTTATTGGATGCGCTTTTTAACGAAGACGGCTTGCCGCCCTTGTGTTAAAGATATTCTCATCCTAGCGTGACCCGTCTATACCATCATCAGAATATCGGTTAGGCCAAACCGTTACATGTGATTGTGCCATCTTCATTAAAGGAAACCCGATGCGTTTAAGTCAGTATTTTTTGCCGGTTCTAAAAGAAACCCCGAAAGAGGCACAGATTGCCTCGCATCGTCTGATGCTGCGTGCGGGGATGATTCAGCAATCGAGTGCCGGAATCTATTCATGGTTGCCACTTGGCAAGCGCGTTCTTGACAAGATTGCTACGATCGTTCGCGAAGAACAGGATCGTTCCGGCGCATTGGAAATTTTGATGCCGACCCTGCAGCCAGCCGAAATCTGGCAGGAATCTGGGCGTTATGACGGTTATGGTGCGGAAATGCTTCGCGTCAAAGACCGACATGATCGCGATATGCTTTATGGGCCAACCAATGAAGAACAGGTTACCGATATTTTCCGGTCGCATGTCCGAAGCTATAAGGCGCTGCCGCTGAATCTGTATCATATCCAGTGGAAATTCCGCGATGAGGTTCGGCCTCGTTTTGGCATTATGCGTGGCCGTGAATTTTTGATGAAAGATGCTTATTCTTTTGATCTCGATGCTGATGGCGCACGCACAGCCTACAATAAAATGTTTGTTTCCTATCTGAAAACCTTTGCGCGGATGGGGCTGACGGCGATCCCGATGGAGGCCGACACGGGTCCAATCGGCGGCGATATGAGCCATGAATTCATCATTCTGGCCGAAACCGGCGAAAGCGGTGTTTATTTCCATAAAGATTGGTTAAAGGCCGATCTGCTTGCCGAAATCGACTATGACGCCAATTTGCAGCCTTTTGTCGATAAATTCACATCAATTTATGCGCGCGCCGATGAAAAGCATGATCCGGCAAACTGTCCGGTAGATGATGCTGATTTAATGACCATGCGCGGCATTGAAATTGGCCATATCTTTTATTTTGGTACCAAATATTCGGCGGCAATGGGTGCGCTGGTTTCGGGACCTGATGGCAAAAACGTGCCGGTTCATATGGGGTCTTACGGCATTGGCGTTTCGCGCCTTGTTGGCGGCATTATCGAAGCGAGTCACGATGATAAAGGCATTATCTGGCCTGATTCGGTTGCACCATTCGGCGTTGCCGTGGTGAATCTAAAGCCGGGTGATGCGGTTTGCGATGCCGCCAGCCAGTTATTATATGACCAACTTGCCGGGGCAGGATGTGATCCGCTGATTGATGATCGTGATGAACGGCCGGGGGCAAAGCTTGCGGCCATGGATTTGATTGGTATTCCGTGGCAGATTGTTGTTGGGCCACGCGGTATGGATAATGGCGTGGTTGAGGTGAAGCGGCGTAAATCTGGTGAAACCAGCGAAGTTTCTCCTGAGGCTGCCGTGACCATGGTTTGTGCCAAATCATAGGCCAAGCTAAAAAGCCAAAATGGGCAGGAACCTGATAAAGGCGAAAAGGGCGGTTTAATGAGGTATTTTTTCTCTCCGGTTGAACGGATGCTGGCGTTTCGCTACATGCGATCGCGCCGCGCCGAGGGGTTTATTTCGGTCATTGCCTGGTTTTCACTTGCCGGTATCACGCTTGGCGTTGCCACATTGATTGTTGTCATGTCAGTGATGAACGGGTTTCGCGCTGAATTGGTTGGCCGTATTTTGGGGCTAAATGGTCATGTTGCGGTTTATTCAAAACAAGTTGGTGGCATTGCTGATTTTGACCAGCTTGCCCTGAAAATCACCGATATGCCTGATGTGATTGCGGTCACACCGCAAATCGAAGGACAGGTCATGGCAACCCAAAACCGGGTCAGCATTGGGGCGGTGGTGCGCGGCGTGCGTTGGTCTGATTTGGCGGTTCGCAAACCGCTTTGGGACTCACTTGATGAAGGTGATATCAACCGGTTTCGCGATGAGAATGGCGTTCTAATTGGCCGTGAAATGGCGTTTAAGCTTGGCGTGAAAGCAGGTGATAGCGTCACGCTGACAACCGCCAAGGGCAAAGCCACGGCCTTTGGCACAGTGCCAACAAGGCGGAAATTCAAAATTGCCGGCGTGTTTCATGTTGGTATGTATGAATATGATTCCAGCTTTGTTTTTATGCCGCTTGATCTGTCAGCGGCTTTTCTTGGCTATGAAAAAAGCGTATCGGGTCTGGAAATCTATGTGTCAGCCCCAGAACAGATTGCAACGCTTCGTCAATCGGTTTCGCAAATTGTTGGGCCTGATTTGCGGGTTTTTGACTGGATCGATCGAAATCGCAGTTTTCTGAATGCGCTTCGGGTTGAACGCAATGTGATGTTTTTGATTTTGACGCTGATTATCCTTGTTGCGGCCTTTAACATTATTTCATCCATGATCATGCTCGTGCGGTCAAAAAATGCCGATATTGCGGTTTTGCGCACCATGGGCGCCAGCGGCGGCAGTATTATCCGGATCTTTTTGATGACAGGGGCAAGCATTGGCATTGTCGGTACGTTTGCTGGAACCGTCGTTGGCATGCTGTTTTGTTGGAATATTGATACGATTAAACAGGCCATTGAAAGCCTGTCAGGAGCTGAATTATTTGCTGCTGAAATCTATTTCCTGTCAAACCTGCCAGCCAAGGTTGATCCGCAAGAAGTATTGATGGTGGTGCTGATGGCACTTGGTCTGTCTTTCCTTGCCAGCCTATATCCGGCATGGCGGGCATCGCGGATCGCACCGGCCGAGGCGTTGCGCTATGAATAATCCATTAGAGATGAAGGCACCCGCGCCTTTACTGGAATTGCGCAATGTTCAACGAAGCTATCTTCAAGGCACGGTCAAGTTGGATGTGCTGAATAATGCCAGCCTTTCGGTTCGTGCTGGTGAAATGAAAGCGCTTGTTGGTCCGTCAGGTTCGGGAAAATCAACGCTGTTGAATATTGCCGGTCTTTTGGAACGCCCCGATGCCGGTGAGGTTTTGATTGATGGTTTGGATGCTGGCAAGCTTGGCCGCGGCAAACGGGGCAATTTGCGCCGAAGCCATATCGGGTTTGTGTTTCAATTTCACCGTCTTTTGCCAGAATTTTCGGCGCTTGAAAATGTGATGATCCCGCAAATGCTGAACGGGCTTGATCGGAATGAGGCGGCAACCCGCGCTGAACAGTTACTGGCAATGGTTGGATTGCAAGCGCGCGCCGATCACCGGCCCGGGTTGTTATCCGGTGGTGAGCAGCAACGTGTTGCGATTGCCCGATCAGTGGCAAATGCGCCGCGGGTATTACTTGCTGACGAGCCAACTGGCAATCTGGACCCCGATACGGCAAAAGACGTGTTTCATCATTTGTCGACGATTACGCGGGCAACCGGCACGGCGGCATTGGTGGTAACACATAATCAGCAATTGGCCCTTAATATGGATTCAATTCTGACCATTAGTGACGGTAAAATCATCTCAATTGGCTAGCTTTCCCTGCTGCGTTTAGGGTAGTGTTTGGACACGCCTTTTTCATTGCTGAAAGCCCGTGATGCCAGCCAATTTTGTCCATCTTAGACTGCATAGCTCCTACTCGCTGGCCGAATCGACATTGCGAATCAGAAACCTATCGGGGTTGATTGCCGATGATCGCCAACCTGCCGCGGCGATTACCGATACCAATAATATGTTTGGCGCGCTAGAATTTGCCCAAACTCTAATCGGCGCAGGCATCCAGCCAATCATGGGAACCCAGCTCAATCTGGAAGATGCGCGGGGGCAGGGCGAAATCGTGCTTCTGGCTCAAACCGATCTTGGCTACACCAATCTTTCAAAATTATTATCCAAAACATTGCTTGACGCTGATGGGGTTCATGACCCGTCATGTTCGTTTGATGATCTTGAAGCGCATGCCCAAGGGCTTATTCTTTTAAGCGGCGGCGCGTTGGCTGGGTTTGTTGGTGCGCCCGCCGGTGATGGCAGACCAACATTGGCAGTAGCACGCGCCGACCGGCTGGCGGCAATTTTTGGTGATCGGTTCTATATTGAATTACAGCGTCACGGCCTTGGCATTGAACGCACGGCCGAGCCGCATCTTCTGGAAATTGCCGATCGGTTGAATTTGCCATTAGTGGCGACAAATGATTGCCGGTTTGAAAATGCAGCCATGAGCCAACCGCATGACGCGCTGGTTTGTATTGGCACTGGCCGTAAATTTTCTGAAACAAATAGACCGCGTTTCTCGCCCGAACATTACTTTAAAAATGCTGCCCAAATGTCTGAATTATTTCACGATATTCCTGAGGCAATTTCAAACACATTGGTAATCGCCAAACGCTGTAGCACAATGGCAAGGCAGCGTGATCCGATCTTGCCGCCTTTTGAATCAGCCGATGGTCGCAATGAAGAAGATGAATTAACCGCGCAGGCCGAGGCTGGATTGCAAAGTCGTTTGCTGCGCCATGTTTATGACGACAGCATGGATGAGGCGGCGCGCGAGATGATTGCAAAGCCCTATTTTGACCGGTTGGCCTTTGAATTGAATGTGATCAAAGAAATGGGCTTTCCGGGCTATTTTCTGATCGTTGCCGATTTTATCCAATGGGCGAAGGCGCAGAACA
Source organism: Candidatus Puniceispirillum sp. (assembly GCA_016778825.1). Classification (GTDB taxonomy): domain Bacteria; phylum Pseudomonadota; class Alphaproteobacteria; order Puniceispirillales; family Puniceispirillaceae; genus UBA3439. The sequence goes on from JADHOU010000008.1 coordinate 7,186, forward strand.
TTCCGGTTGGGCCCGGTCGCGGTTCGGGTGCGGGTTCGTTGGTGGCATGGGTGTTGTTGATTACCGATCTTGACCCGTTGAAATGGGGCTTGCTGTTTGAACGGTTTTTGAACCCTGAGCGTGTTTCAATGCCTGATTTTGATATTGATTTTTGCCAGGATCGGCGTGACGAGGTGATTAGCTATGTTCAAGAGAAATATGGACATGACAAGGTTGCACAAATCATCACTTTTGGATCTTTGCAGGCGCGTGCCGCGCTTCGCGATGTGGGGCGTGTTCTTGAAATGCCCTATAGTCAGGTCGACCGGATTGCAAAGCTGATTCCCAATAATCCCGCCAAACCAACGACGATTGCACAAGCGGTTATCTCGGAAAAGGAATTGTGTAAACAACGCCGTGAAGATGAGCAGGTTGCTGATTTGATTGATGTGTCAATGAAGCTTGAAGGTCTTTATCGGCACGCCTCGACGCATGCGGCGGGTCTGGTGATTGGTGACCGACCTCTTGCTGAGTTGGTGCCGCTTTATCGTGACCCGCGATCAGATATGCCGGTAACGCAATTCAATATGAAATGGGTTGAAAAGGCCGGGCTTGTCAAATTTGACTTTCTGGGTTTGAAAACCCTGACCGTTTTGCAAAGAGCTGTTGAATTTATTGGCAATCGGGGCATTGAACTTGATCTTGGCGCAATCCCGCTTGATGACAAGCTGACCTTTGACATGCTGTCAAATGGTGACACGGTTGGCGTGTTCCAACTGGAATCCAGCGGCATGCGCGATGTGCTTCGCGGCCTAAAGCCTGACCGATTTGAAGATATTATTGCGGTTGTGGCACTTTATCGTCCGGGCCCGATGGAAAATATCAAAGATTATGTCGCGCGAAAGCATGATCCGTCACAAATCACCTATATGCATCCCGATCTCGAACCGGTTTTGGCCGAAACCTATGGCATCATGATCTATCAGGAACAGGTGCAGCAGGCGGCGCGTGTTCTTGCTGACTACACGCTTGGTGCAGCCGATATTCTGCGCCGCGCGATGGGAAAAAAGATCAAAGAGGAAATGGATGAGCAGCGCCAGATTTTCATCACTGGTGCAACAAAACATGGCTTGTCCGAACAACTGGCATCGGATGTGTTTGAACAGATCGCGGCTTTTGCTGGTTATGGCTTTAACAAATCGCACGCGGCGGCCTATGCGCTTGTGTCCTATCAAACAGCCTATCTGAAGGCGAATTATCCGGTCGAGTTCCTTGCTGCCTCCATGACGCTTGATGCGGGTCATACCGAAAAACTCGCGGTATTCCGTCAAGAATGTCAGCAAAAGAACATTGGCGTTCTGCCGCCTGATATCAATAAATCATCATCAGAATTTGCTGTTGAAAAGGTCGCCGCGCCCGATGGCACGCCGGCATTAGCGGTTCGCTATGCCTTGTCGGCGATTAAAAATGTTGGCGCTGAAGCAATGAGCCGCCTGACCGAAATCCGAAAGGCCGATGGTGTTTTCACCTCATTGAAAGATCTTTTGCAGAGATTACCGCGTGAGGTGGTTAACCGGCGCCAGATGGAAAATCTTGTGCGGGCAGGGGCGCTTGACAACATTCACGGCAATCGCCGCGAATTGATCGAGAATATGGATTTGATCCTGTCATATGCCGATGCAATGCGCCGCGAAGCCGAATCAAATCAGGTTAGCCTGTTTGGTGGTGATTCGGATATAATTGATGACAGTATCCGTCTTCGCAAAACTAATGATTGGGCGGGTATGGATCGCCTGAAAGAAGAATTTGACGCGCTTGGTCTTTATTTGTCGGCGCACCCGCTTGATAACTATGCCAGCCAGCTTGGGCGGCTTCGGGTTACATCGCACGCGGCGTTAAATGATTTGGTGAAGGCAGGGCAGGCACCGCAACGCGTTAACCTTGCCGGTTCGGTGACGGCAAAACAGGTGCGTGTCTCGCAGCGCGGTAATCGATTTGCCTTTATTCAATTTACCGATCAAACCGGCGTTTTTGAAGTGACCTTCTTTTCAGATGTTCTTGCCGAGACAAATGACCTTCTTGACTCGGAAAAGCCATTGCTGATTTCAGCCAATTTGAAGGTGGAAGATAACGGGCCGCGCCTGCTGGCGGCGCGGGTTCAACTGCTTGATGATGCTATTGCCGCGTGGCATGGCGGCGTGGCTTTGTGGGTACAGGATGAAAAGCCGTTGAAATCACTAAAAGAAGCCTTGAAATCAGACGGGCCTGGCAAGGCTGAGGTCAAGATCCAGCTAATCGTAAAAGGACAAGAAGTCTGTATCGGGCTTCCGGGTCGTTTCAAGCTAAGCGGCGATTTGCGGCAGGAATTGCGGCGCATGCCAGGAATTTTAAATGTTCGTGAATTATAATGGCATTTTGTTGGCGTTGGGGTTGGTTGCGAAATATCGTTATTTTTGGCGGGTAAGGCTTGATTTTTCGGCAGGTTGATAGTATCACCCAGCCTAATTCACACATGGGGGCGGCCCCCGCGCGGCAAATTCTGCGTGATGGGCCATCCGGTGAGGGTATAAGCCTTTCATTTCCCTCATGGAGGTTCAACCGGAGAACAGGAGTAATTTTAATGGCTCTCCCTACATTTACTATGCGCCAAATGCTTGAAGCAGGCGTTCATTTTGGTCACAGCACACGTCGTTGGAACCCGAAGATGGAAACATACATCTTTGGTGAGCGTAACAAGACGCATATCCTTGATCTTCAGCAAACCCAGCCAATGCTGCATGCGGCATTGAAAGCCTTGAGTGATGTCGCATCACGCGGTGGCCGGGTATTGTTTGTCGGAACAAAGCGTGCGGCGGCTGAAAAAATTGCTGAAACAGCCCAGAATTGTGGCCAGTATTTCGTCAATCATCGCTGGCTTGGCGGTATGTTGACCAACTGGACAACCGTATCACAATCAATTCGCCGTTTGCGTGAGCTTGAAAGCCGTTTTGAAAGCGGTGAAATCAACCAGCTGACAAAAAAAGAGGCGCTGCAAATCACCCGTGAGCAGGAAAAGCTTGAGCGCACGCTTGGCGGGATTAAGGAAATGGGCGGCATTCCTGATATGCTGTTTATCCTCGACACAAATAAAGAAGCCATCGCTGTTCAAGAAGCTAACCGTCTTGGCATTCCTGTTGTGGCGGTTGTTGATAGCAACGCCAACCCTGATGGAGTTGATTATCTGATTCCGGGCAATGATGACGCGATGCGCGCCATTACGTTTTATTGTGAACTTGTTCAGGCTGCGGTTTTGGATGGTTTGCAAACCGAATTGATGAAAACCGGTGGTGATGCTGGTGAAGCCCTTGAGGCACCAGTCGAGCCTGCGCTTGAAGCGGCACCAGCCGAAGCTGCACCAGCTGACAATGCGCCTGCGAGCACCTAAATCACAATCCCGCCAGCTGGGCACGCGCCCTGTTGGCCGGGTTTGAAACTTACGACATGGCGGTCAAACGCCATCAATTTTGTCTTTGATATAAGGAACGATGAGATGAGTGTGACTGCTGCTCTGGTTAAAGAACTGCGCGAGAAATCTGGTGCGGGCATGATGGATTGTAAAAAAGCCCTTGGTGAGACTGGTGGCGATATGGATGCGGCGATTGATTGGCTGCGGACAAAAGGACTTGCCGCTGCTGCCAAGAAGTCGGGTCGTGTTGCGGCTGAAGGCCTTGTTGGCATTTCGGTTGCTGGCACCAAAGGCGCGGTTGTTGAATTAAATGCCGAAACTGATTTTGTTGCGAGGAACAGTGAATTTCAGGGATTTGTATCAGCTCTTGCCGAATTGGCGCTGAGCGCGACTGATATTGATCAATTGAAAACACTCGATTTTCCGGGAACCGGCCGTAATGTTGCCGATGAATTGACGCAGAAGATCGCCACCATTGGCGAAAATATGTCTTTGCGCCGGATGCAGCTTCTTGAAGTAAGCAATGGTGCGGTTGTACCTTACATGCATAATGCAACCGCGGATGGCCTTGGCCGTATTGGCGTTCTTGTTGCGTTGGAATCAACTGCTGATGAGGCGACTCTTATCGCCCTTGGCAAGCAGATTGCGATGCATATTGCGGCGACGTCACCAGCCAGCTTGTCAGTTGAAGATCTTGACGCCGATTCTGTCGCGCGCGAACGCGATGTGTTGATCGAGCAGGCCAAAGCATCTGGCAAGCCACAAGAAATAGCTGAAAAGATGGTCGAAGGCCGGATGAAGAAATATTATCAAGAAGTCGTGCTTCTTGAGCAGACATCGGTGATCGATGGTGAAACCCGCATTGCTGACGTGATTGCAAAAGCTGGAAAAGATGCTGGTGCTGATGTTGCGCTAAAGGCATTTGTCCGATTTAATCTTGGTGAAGGTGTCGAGCGTGAGGAATCTGATTTTGCTGCCGAGGTTGCTGCGCAGCTCTCATAAGTCGGGTTCGGATATCAACCTACCAGAAGGAGTAATCTGCCAGTGTCAAAACCGTCCAAACCTGGATCGCCACATGTCTATAGCAGGGTGATGTTAAAAATTTCCGGTGAATCGCTTTTGGGAAAGCTTCCCTATGGCATTGATCCCGAAATGGTTGGAACCGTTGCACAGCAGGTCAAAGACGTTGTCGCCACAGGGGTCGAGGTGTGTCTCGTCATTGGTGGCGGCAATATTTTCCGCGGCATGTCAGGTGCCGCTGCCGGCATGGAGCGTGCCACCGGCGATTATATGGGTATGCTGGCAACCGTGATGAATGCGCTTGCCATGCAAAACGCACTTGAACAGATTGATGTTCCGGTTCGCGTCCAATCCGCCCTGACGATTAGCGCCGTATGTGAGCCATATATTCGCCGCCGTGCTACCCGCCATCTTGAAAAAGGACGGGTTGTTATTTTTGCCGCTGGTACGGGCAATCCGTTTTTCACCACCGACACGGCAGCGGCATTGCGCGCATCCGAGATGAATTGTCAGGCCTTGTTGAAAGGCACCAGAGTAGATGGTGTTTATTCCGATGATCCGAAAAAAAATAAAGATGCCAAACGATTTGATCGGGTTAGCTATATGCAGGTGCTAACCGATGATTTGCGCGTGATGGACGCATCAGCCATTGCCTTGTCACGCGAAAATAATATTCCCATTCTGGTATTTTCCATTGAAACGCCTGGTGAATTTGAGCGCGTTGTCAAACATCAAGGACGATTCACCATCGTGTCTTAACCGAAATTATTGATTAACGCGGGCAAGCCCACCCGATTAAGATAGAGGATATAACCATGGCAGAACTTGATATTGATGATATTCAGCGCCGCATGGACGCAAGTCTGGCAAGCCTTCACACCGAATTTATGGGGCTTCGGGCTGGCCGTGCGTCAACCGGAATGCTTGAGCCAATCATGGTTGATGCCTATGGGTCAAAAATGCCAATGAATCAGGTTGGTAATATTTCAGCGCCCGAGCCACGGCTTTTGACGGTTTCGGTTTGGGATGCTGGCATGGCATCTTCGGTTGAAAAAGCGATCCGCGAGTCTGATCTAGGCCTCAACCCGTCAACCGAAGGCAGTCTTATCCGGGTGCCGATCCCTGACCTGTCAGAAGAGCGCCGCAAAGATATGGTGAAAGTCGCCGGTCGCTATGCCGAGGCGTGTCGTGTCGCCATTCGCAACATTCGCCGCGATGGGATTGAAACCGCGCGCAAAGCCGAAAAAGAAGGCCTGATTTCCGAGGATGATCGCCATACGCAGGAAAATCAGGTTCAAAAATTAACCGATGAATTTGTCAAAAAAGTTGATGATGCACTTTCCCATAAGGAAAAAGAAATAACGCAAGTATAAGTTGAGCGTTGTTTAATTTTTGAGGGGTGAGACCATGCCAAAAATCTTACATCATCTGGCAATCATCATGGATGGCAATCGCCGTTGGGCACATTCGCATGGATTTGAGGTGCTAAAAGGCCATCATCAGGGCGCGGATACGCTTGAGGCCATTAGCCGCGCCGCCATTGACCAAAAAATTGAATGGTTGACAGTATTTGCTTTCTCATCGGAAAACTGGCAGCGTTCGGCCGCCGAGGTCAAAGGGCTTATATTTTTGATGAAACACTTTATCCTTACCCGATCAAAAGAGCTGATCGATAAAAATATCCGGATTCGTGTCATTGGGCGGCGCGACCGATTCTCGGATGATCTTCAAGTTGCTTTTGATGATGTTGAAAAATCTTCGGCAATGAATACAGGGCTTAACCTGACCGTTGCGCTTGATTATGGTGGGCGCCAAGATCTGACGGCGGCGGCCGCACAAATTGCATATGAGGTCGAGTCTGGTTTGCTAAAAGCCCGTCAGGTGAATGATGATTTGCTGAAATCACGCCTTTCGACAAGAGTGTTGCCACCGGTTGACCTGTTGATCCGAACCGGGGGCGAGCAGCGCATTTCGAATTTTCTTTTGTGGGATTTGTCATACGCCGAATTGTATTTTAGCGATCAATATTGGCCGGAATTCACCGCGCAAGATTTGACGGTTGCCATTAGTGATTATACCAAGCGTGAGCGGCGTTTTGGCGGAGATTTAAATAAAATTCATCAGCTTTACATGGTGAAAAGTGATCTAGCTTGACCGATTTAGCCAAATCATCAGGAACGCTGCGTCGGGTTTGTGGGGCGTTGTTACTGGTTCCTGTTGTTGCGCTGGTTTGGTTTGATCAGATGGCTGCTGGTGTTGTTATTGGCTGTCTTGGCTGTTTGATGGGGCTTGAGGTAAAACGCATTACCGGCCTGCCATTTTTTGCTGGTTTGATTGTTCTGACATTGATCACCGTTCAATCCTTTCCCCATTGGATGCTTGGCCTTTCTTTGACCATGAATGTTGGTTTGACGCTGTTGGTTGCTGGCCTTATGGCGGCAATCATCGTTGGTATTTTTAGCAATCGTCTGGCGGGCTTGTTTGTCGGTTTGCTATGTCTTTGCCTTGCCAGTGGCGCTTTGTTGTTATCCCAGCCATCGGGTCATATTATGCTGGTCGCGCTTGCGGCCATCATTGCTGCTTGTGACAGCGCTGCCTATTTCGTTGGCCGCCGCGTTGGTGGACCAAAATTATGGCCGCGTGTTAGTCCCAATAAAACCATTTCGGGCAGCATTGGCGGGCTTGTTTCGGCAATGGCCGTAACATCTTTGGTTGCATCAATATTTGGTATTGATGATTTGACACATGCTTTGATTATGGGGTTGTTGATTGGCGGACTCTCGCAGGCTGGCGATTTGATGGAATCGGCGGTAAAACGCCAGCTAGATGTCAAAGATAGTGGGGTTATCCTGCCCGGCCATGGCGGCATGCTTGACCGTTTTGATGGCTATGTTTTTGTTATTCCTGCAGTCTATCTTTATGTTTTTGGTTTTTAATTGGTTTTGAATATGGCTGGCGTAAAACAAATCACGGTTTTGGGGGCAACAGGATCAATTGGTCAAAGCAGCCTTGCCTTGGTGCGTCAACATCCTGACCGATTTGCGGTTCATGGATTGGTCGCTGGCAAAGATTTCAATCGTCTGGCCGCCTTGGCGTATGAATTCAAACCCAAAATCATTGGTATCCATGACCAGGCAAATCTGTCAGCTCTGAAAGAATTGGTTTCAACGCTTGATTGCCAGTTGGTGGCTGGCGAGGCGGCCTGTAGCGAAATTGCGGCGATGCCTGTTGATCTGGTGATTGCCGGTATCAGCGGTCTTGCCGGATTGCCTTCGGTCATGGCGGCGGTTCGCGCTAGCCAGACAGTTGCGATTGCCAATAAGGAATCGCTGGTTTCGGCTGGTGCTATTGTCACGCGTCAAGCCATCTTGTCAGGCGCGCATATTCTACCGATTGATAGTGAGCATAATGCTGTTTTCCAGTGCTGGAATGGCTGGAAAGGGCATCAATCAGCCGACATGACAAATGGTAAGATGACCGAATTAAGCCATATTTGCCTCACCGCGTCAGGCGGGCCATTTTTGACCTTGCCGATCGGTGAATTTGACGCAATCACACCGGCAGCGGCGGTGAAACATCCGAATTGGGAAATGGGGCAGAAAATTTCGGTTGATAGCGCCACCATGATGAATAAAGGGCTAGAGGTTATCGAGGCGCGTTGGCTTTTCGACCTCAAGCCAAGCCAGATTGATGTTTTAATTCATCCTCAGCAAGCGATTCATGGACTTGTTTATTTTCGTGATGGATCAATCATTGCGCAAATGAGCGGGGCTGATATGCGAACGCCTATTTCCTTTGCTATGGCGTGGCCCGACCGGCTTGATTGGGGGCCAGAACCGCTTGATCTTGCGGCGATTGCCAATCTAACCTTCGCGCAGGTTGATCCTAACCGGTTTCCCTGTTTCATGCTGGCGCGTCAGGCGCTTGAGGCAGGGGGGATTGCCCCCGCCGTTCTGAACGCTGCAAATGAAGTGGCGGTTGATGCCTTTTTGACTGGAAAGATTGGGTTT
>JADHOU010000009.1 GCA_016778825.1 Candidatus Puniceispirillum sp.
GCCCGCCCGCCAGAATAAGCGTTATCCCAATCATAACCATCTGATCCGGCCATTCATCCCAGATCACGACACCCCAGAAAACACCAAACGGAATCGCGACATATTCAAATGGCGCAATGACCGATGCCTCGACCGAACGGTAAGCATTGGACGATGCGTAGGACAATAGCAAAACCGAAAAGCTGCAAATCACCAGATAGCCAAGGTTGGTCAAAGACATCAGTGATGGCGCGCGAAGCAGAAAATCAACGGTCGGATTGCCTGATTGATCAACTGGCCAGATCATATTCACAAGCGTGAACAGCGCGCCAATCGCTAAATAGCAAATATGCTGAACCGCAACCATTCCCGATAGATTGCCAACCGATTTTAGGCGTCTTGTCCATATCTGAAAGGCGGCATAGCTAAAGGCCGACATCACAACAAACAAGGTTTCGACCTGAAACTGAACCCCGCCGGGCCGAATGATAAACAAAACGCCAGCCATGCCAGCCGATACCGCGGCTAAACGATGAAGGCCGATTTTCTCACCAAGAAATGGCACTGATAGAATCGTAATGATCAATGGTGATACAAAAAAAATGGCGATCACATTTGCCAGCGGCAGCGTCCCTAGTGAAACAAAAAACAGCACCATCGCCAGCACTAGACACATGCTACGGGCGAAAAACAGCCAAAAAATCTTTGCTGGCAGCGCAAACATTGCCTGAATACTGCGGCTTAAAATGCCAAGCATGATCAGCGTCATCCCTGCCCGCAAAGCAACCAACTGGCCAAGCGAAACATCACCACTCATCAATTTAATTAATGCGTCATTAAGGGGAATAATTCCCATTGCCAAAGCCAAAACGCCAAGGGCGAAATAGGGCATCGACATTCGATCAGTGATCATTTTCATTCGCTGCCGTCCTTCGCATGACATCGCAAAAATATCAGCGAGCCTTTGCATGATATCCGCATCACCTAAACCCCGCTTATCAGGAAAACACAAGTCATGCAAATGATTGCCAAAAAACAGATATACCCAGATCAAGTAAAGGGGTTGTATTCAAACCCTCTTTCGGCCAGTCTGACCCAAGTTAATCAAGCGAATCCTTGCAGATATTGGCAGCATGAAAGGCGCGAGAAACCATGTCAGAAACCGGACAGAATTTTATTGCAGGCGCGTGGTGCGATGGGTCAAGCACAATTGCCAATATCAACCCATCCGACCTTAGCGATCAGATCGGCCATTATGCGCAGGCAGATAGCGCCCAGCTTGACCACGCCTTAGATGCCGCCCAAACCGCCCAGAAAAAATGGGCTGCCGCCGGTCTTGAGTCGCGTCAAACCATCTTGATGAATATCGGCAATGAATTGATGGAACGCCGCATCGAACTCGGCACTCTTCTTAGCCGCGAAGAAGGCAAGCCATTGGCCGAAGGTGTTGGTGAAATCTACCGAGCCGGCCAGTTCTTTACCTATTATGCTGCCGAAGTGCTTCGCCAGATCGGTGACACGGCCGATAGTGTTCGTGACGGCATTGAAATTGACGTTCGGCGCGAACCGGTTGGGGTTGTTGCCATTATCAGTCCCTGGAATTTCCCAACCGCAACGGCTGTCTGGAAAATTGCGCCAGCGCTGGCTTTTGGCAATGCGGTCATCTGGAAACCGGCAAATCTGGTTCCGGCTTCGGCTGTTGCCTTAAGCAAAATCATTTCGCGGCAAGATATTCCGCATGGGCTGTTTAATCTGGTGATGGGACCGGGCGGCAGCATTGGCCAAAAACTTGTCGAATCTCCGGCGATAAACGCGATCAGCTTCACCGGCTCGTTGGATGTTGGCAAACAGATTGCCATCGCCGCCATTGCCAATCTTACCAAAGTTCAAATGGAAATGGGATCAAAGAACGCGCTTGCCATCATGGATGATGGCGATCTTGATCTTGCCGTGGCAACCGCACTTGGCGGCGCGTTTGGCGGGACGGGTCAAAAATGCACCGCCTCGTCACGGCTTGTTGTGCATGAAGCCATCCATGACGAATTCGCTGACCGGCTTGTTGCCGCAGCATCGGCGATGAAGGTTGGGCATGCCTTGGCTGATGGAACACAAATCGGTCCTGTGGTTAGCGCCGGACAATTGGCCGAAAACCTGCAATGGATGGAAACAGCCAAACAGGAAGGCAGCGAGGTTCTGTTTGGCGGCGAGACGGTTAGCCGCGATCATGATGGTTATTACATGACGCCTGCAGTTATTGGTGGCACGAAAAATGACTGGCGCATCAATCGCGAAGAAATGTTTGCACCAATCGCCTGTATCATCAAGGTCGGCTCATACGATGAGGCGCTTGATGTCGTGAATGACACCGATTTTGGCCTAACATCGGGAATCATTACCCGTTCGCTGGCGCGGGCAACGCATTTCCGCCGCAATGCGCAAACAGGTGTCGTTACGATTAACCTGCCAACCGCAGGCACTGATTATCATGTGCCATTTGGCGGACGCGGTAAAAGCTCATATGGCCCGCGTGAACAGGGAAGCTATGCCGCCGAATTCTATACAATCGTAAAAACCAGCTATATTGCCGCTGGCAAGCCGGAATAATCTGATGCATCTCATCGACAATCTTCAATATGCAAATTGGTCAGAAAAGATCTTTCAGCAAATGCGCGAAGGCGGCGTTGATGCGGTTCATGTGACGATTGCCTATCACGAAATGTTTCGTGAAACCGTTACCAATATCGAACAATGGAATCGCTGGTTTGAAAGCTATCCCGATCTGATTTTTCATGGCACCACTGGCGATGATGTGCGACGTGCCAAACGCGAAGGCCGAACCGCGATCTTTTTTGGATTTCAAAACCCGTCACCAATTGAGGATGATATTGGGCTTGTTGAAATTTGCCACAGCCTTGGTGTTCGTTTTATGCAGCTTACCTATAACAACCAATCGCTTCTTGCCACGGGATGTTATGAAGATGAAGATACCGGTATCACACGTATGGGCCGCCAAGTCATCAAGGAAATGAACCGTGTTGGCATGGTTGTTGACATGAGCCATTCGGCCGAACGATCAACATTGGAAGCCATTGAAATTTCACAACGCCCAATTGCCATTACCCATGCCAACCCCTATTTCTGGCATCCGGCCAAACGCAATAAATCGGATGATGTGCTTCGCGCGCTTAGCCAATCGGGTGGCATGTTGGGTTTCTCGCTTTATCCGCATCATTTAAAGGACAAATCAGATTGCAGTCTGACAAGCTTTTGCCAGATGATTGCCGACACTGCCGATTTGATGGGAATCGACAATATCGGCATCGGATCCGACCTTTGTCAGGATCAACCTGACAGTGTGGTTGAGTGGATGCGCGTTGGCAGATGGACAAAAGAAATTGATTATGGCGAAGGATCAGCTTGTAATGCAGGCTTTCCTCCAATGCCAAGCTGGTTTATAGATAACCGCCATTTCGGGGCGATTGCAGCAGGGTTAAGACAGCAGGGATTTTCCGAAAAAGACACAAATGCCGTTATGGGTGAAAACTGGCTTCGGTTTTATGATGAAAGTTTTGGCGCTGAAACGGCCTGACTAGGTTTCTTGGTCCCAGCAAGCAAAGTGGTTTGATTGATGAAAAAACCAAAGATGAAACAAGGTAATCCTGCCGCATCACCGCCGCCAGTGCCATCTGTTGCGCTTCGTCCTGCTAGTCAGGTCATGACCTTGGCACGGATGGGGTCATTTCATCAAAGCCGTCTTAGCTTTATGCGCGTTTTGTTGCGCCGCCTCAAAGCCGAGAATTGGCAGTTTAAACAAAGCCGGTGGTTGATTGATGCCAAGGGTGTTGGCGTTGCCACCTATGAGGCCATTGGCCCCGAGCGAAGCTATACATTGGTTGCCTTTGCGCATGATCTGCCAGCCGAAAAACGCTCAGATCGGGTCATCGCCGAAGCATGGGATGCTACCTTTACCCTCCATGATGGCACCATAAGCGATGCTGATATTGAAAGGCTTAGACAGAATGTTCCGCTGCAAGAGGCTGGCCGTATTTCAGATGATGAATTTGTGTTGTCACGGGCAAACCGGTCGATTCGGCTATTTGATTATGTTCGTGATTGCCTTGCCGCTGGCACCCAGCCCGACCCTGCGACGATCGAGCCAGTTGGTTATTTAATGCGGACAACGGCCGTTTACGGATCAGGAAAATTTGGCGCTGCCGATCGTGATATCTGGGCAAACCGGCCTGAATTTTTGGGCTCGTTCCAGCCTGAATTGCTAGCCGTCTGGTTAATCCGGTCATTTACCATTGATATTGTCGAACATATGGCTGCGGTAAAAGCGCCAGCAAAGGCGGTCAAGCTTGATCCCGATATTCGCCGCCGCATCGGTGTTGGCAATTCAACCGGTCTTGGCATGGCACCATTCTTGATCAACCATCCATCATTGATTCACGCATGGATCAATGCCCGTGAAACCGCGTTGGCACGCGTGCGGGCGCTTGCCACAACCGATCAGCTTGGCCTCGCCGGTTTTTTGACGATGATTGCCAAAGCTGCCAAAAACACTGATGAATGGACAACCGACAGCCCATATCAACAAGGCAAAACCCAGTCATTGCGGCATGATCTTGTCCGACTTGACGCTTTTGTGCGCGGCCTTGACGCTGATATCGACCAACCTTGGGACAGGATCTATCGCTGGGGCGAAGCCAATCTTAGCCTTGAAGGCCAGGAACAGCTTGTATCGCTTCTGCTTGAAGATCATGGAGACCTGATTGACGATTTGGCAATCGGCATGGCGGCTGATGAGGCAGCGCATTTCCGAATTGATGGGTCAATGCCCCTATCACGGCTGCGCCAGATGATGGACACCGCCTATTGCTGGACCAAGGGCATTGATTATTCGCAAAGTGATGCGCTGGCGCGGGTCTGGTATGTGTCTGAAGAAAAGCTTGAGCCGCGGCTTGGTGAACGGTTTGAAGAACCAATCGAGCCTTATGAGCAACCGCTTGCCCCCGGCCGTGATGCCGTTCGGGCGATGAAGGCCATTGATCAATGGATCGAAAACCCTGTTAGATCAGGCGACGATAATGTCGCCGTGTTTTTGCTGAAACATCCAGAACACCGGCATATTGTTCGCCGTATACAAACCGTTTTTACTCTTCCCTATGCCGAAATTCAGGACAATACGATTTCAGCAGAAATGCAGCCAATTGATTTGCTTCGCTGTAAATTGTCTTTTTTCGGCGCGTCAAAATTTGACCCGCGTTCGGATCGGTGGTTGCGAATTACAATGTATCAAGGCGCGCCCTTCCCCGATGAGTTGGCAATGCTAGACCCCGATAGCCTGTTTTATCCACCGCTTCCCAGCATTGGCAGACCGGATCATGAAAGGGCATGAGCTGGTCACTTGGTGAAATTGCTGCCCTAGCCACCAAGGCTGCGCGCGGAAGCGGCATGGATTGGGGACTTGCCGACGAAGCTGGCTACGCCGTGAAATGGCTTCAACGCCGTCAATTGCCCGGTGTTGCCGCGCTATGTCGCTATCTAAGCTGGCGGCAAGCTGGTGAAATCACCATCTGGCCCGATGATACAGCGCGTGATGGTCATTATTGTCCAATTGCCACTGGCGCTGCCTATGGGGATGGTGTGTTTGGGGATGATGTGCAATTTGCCCGCGTCCGAACACCGTTATTGCTGATCCCCTTTATCTCGCTTCGCGCCGCAAACACCCCTGTTTGCCTATCAATGGAAAATGCTGTTTTTGTGCTGACCCAAGACAAACTTGGATTTTCAAAAAATGATACGGCGATTTTAATGGATTCGTCAGCCTGCCAAATTTACGCCGCATCTGATGATGAACTGCCTGCGATGATCACCATCGCCAATGACGCAATTCCCCGCGTTCCGGTAACAGCATCAGCCTGCATCACGGTTTTGAACAGCTTTGCCAAAAACACCTATGCACCAGCAACCGAGGCGTCACGCCTTGCCGGAGCTGGTGCTGGGCTGAATGACAATGATTAGCCCCGTCACTGTTATAACTGACACAGCTGCATTGGTTTGATCTTCCCCGATAGGCGATCCTAGACAATACCACTGATGGTTTTGATTTCGAGAAATTCTTCAATCCCCCAAAACCCACCTTCACGGCCAACACCTGACTGCTTGTAGCCGCCAAACGGGCTTCCTGCGGCACGCGAAGCACCATTCACCTGGATCATACCAGCGCGCAACCTTGCCGCAACCCGCTTGGCGCGCTCTTTATCACCCGTCTGGATATAGGCCGCCAGCCCATAAGGCGTGTCATTGGCAAGAGCAATGGCTTCTTCTTCGCTGTCAAACGGCATCAACGCCAGAACAGGGCCAAAAATTTCTTCGCGGATAATCGTCATATCGGCTGTCGCATCGGCAAACACCGTTGGCTTTACAAACCAGCCGCGATTCATGCCCTCAGGGCGGCCAACGCCACCAGCGACAAGCCTTGCCCCTTCATCAATGCCAGCTTGGATCATGCTTTGCACCTTGTTGAATTGTGCTTCAGATACCAAAGGCCCGATGTGATTTCCCGAATTTGACGGCAGATCAACCTTGGTGGCATTGGCTTTGGCGGCAGCGATTTCAACGGCCTGATCATAGACGCTTCGCTGAACCAGCATGCGTGTTGCCGCATTACAAGATTGGCCTGTATTATTGAAACAGAAAGCCGCGCCCATGCGAACTGCCTTTTCGACATCGCAATCATCAAAAACCAGATTTGGCGATTTGCCGCCAAGTTCGAGCGAGACGGTTTTCACTGTATCTGCAGCCGCCTTGCTGATTAAAATACCAGCGCGTGTTGAGCCGGTAAATGACACAACATCAATATCTGGATGTGATGATAAGATCGTGCCAACACCGGCACCATCGCCATTTACCATGTTAAACACACCTGCCGGAAAACCAGCCTCATCAATCATTTCGGCAAAAAGAATGCTAGACATTGGGGCAATTTCAGACGGTTTCAGCACCATTGTGCAGCCTGCCGCCAGCGCCGCGCCAACCTTCAGAACAACCTGATTCATCGGCCAATTCCACGGGGTAATCAACGCGGCAACACCCGCCGCCTCAAAGGCAATATCTTGGCCTTCGGCACCTTGACGCAATGGCCGTTGAAATTCCATTGTGCCAAGCGCCCGGATAAATGCCTTTAAATGGCTGATGCCTGATCCAGCCTGATCACTGACCGCCATATCAATTGGCGCACCCATTTCGGTTGAAATCGTTGCACCCATTTCATCATTACGCGCGATATAGACATCAAGCAATTTTTGCAAATAGCCAGCACGTTCGGTTGAGCTTGTCGCTGACCAAGCTGGAAAGGCGGCTTTGGCCGCGGCAATCGCCGCCTCGGCATCTTTGGCACCGCCAAGCGTAATTGTGGCAAACGCATCTTCCGTGGCTGGATTCAAAACAGGAAAGCCATGTCCATCTTGTGATGGCACCCAAGATCCATTGATATAAAATTCGGTTTTATCCAGCATAAAGCCTCCAAAATTATGGTCGTGGCCGCAGCAGCGCAGCCATTGCGTTTTTTCGAAACTGATTTTTTATGCCCAAGGTTTCTTGTGCCTAAGCCAGCGCCGCAAGCCAGCGCCTTATGGCCAAATTGCACCTTGCAAACAACTCTTGTCAAGTTATTGATAACTGCATGATATAGACTGATTTGCTTAGGTTTTCACCTTGCCACGCTGAGCCAAGAAAATCCCGCCAAGCACCATAAGCAACGCCACAAGATGATAAAAATACATGGTTTCGGACAAGATCAGCATTGCGAAAAAAGCCGCAAAGATTGGTACCATATTCACATAAAGCCCAGCGCGGTTGGCACCCACCAGCTCGACGCCTCGCATATAGAATGTTTGCGACAGAATTGACGGAAAGATTGCTGAATAAAACAATAACAGGCTGCCCTTGACCCCTGGAAGGACAAGATCGCCATTCGCATATTCGGCAATCAGAAACAGGCTACAGGTCAAAAAAGCACAAAAGGCGAAAAAACATAAAAGCAAAACCGGTGGCATTTCAAGCCGCTTTGCCAATGCAACCGTATAGGCACCATAGCAAAGACATGCGGCAACCATCAACAAATCACCAAAATTGAAACGAAGCGCCAAAATCGTGGCAAGACTGCCAGTACTAACCAGAACCAGAATGCCGGTCAGCGATGAACAAAGGCCAAAAAATTGCAGCCAGCCAATGCGGGTTCGATAAATCAGCCAGCCAAGCAACATAACAACAGCCGGAATCACCCCTTGCATAATGCCAAGATTGACCGCGGTCGTATATTGCGCCGCATAGACAAGAAGCAGACTAAAACCGGCAAGCCCGCCACCGCCCATGGCAAACACCCAACGCCAGTTCTGTAAAGCCAAAGGCACATAGCGTGTCAAGGTTTTGCGATATACCACCACCAAAATAAGAAAAGCACCAAGCCAGCGCAATTGCATCAACAAAACCGGTGAAATTTCGCCAACCGACATACGCAATGCCACAGCATGACCTGCCCAGATCAAGGTTGCCATCAGCAATACCGCATGCGCGCTGCCCCAAAAGCGGCCAAGAGCCGACACGCATTGCTGTTTGATCATGAACTGGCCATTAGATTAACGAAGCTTTGCCGCAAGCGCGCCAACTTCATCAAGACCAGATTCAATACGGTCAAACATATCATCAATTTCGGCAGCAGTGATGATCAAAGGCGGGCAAAAGCCAATGATATCACCTGGCAAGGCGCGTAAAATCACCCCATGTTTCTGAATGATGGCAACCGCTTGCGCCGCAATTTTCTGGCTTGGGTCAAATTTTTCACCTGTTTGGCTATTGGCGGCAAATTCCATTGCACCAATCAGGCCAATCGCGCGCAAATTGCCGATGAAATCAAATCTGGCAAGCCGTTCAATCCGGTTTTTGAATTGTGGGGCAATGCGCCTGACATGGCCAACGATATCGCGTTCTTGCATCAATTGCTGCGCCCGCAAAGCCACTGCAGCGCAAACCGGATGCGCCGAATAGGTATAGCCATGTCCAAAAATGCCAAGCTGTTCTGCCTGCTTGGCAATTGGCGCATAGACCTTTTCCGACAGCATCACCGCAGAAATCGGCAAATAGGCCGATGACAACGCCTTGGCACAGGTCAGCATATCAGGGCGGACATCCATGGTTTGAGAACCCCACATATTGCCTGTACGGCCAAAACCACAAATCACCTCATCCGCGACAAGCAAAACATCATATTTTTCCAAAACCTCACGAATTTTTTCAAAATAGGTTCGTGGCGGAATAATCACCCCGCCTGCCCCCATGACCGGCTCGGCAAATAACGCGCCCACGGTTTCCGGCCCTTCTTCCAGGATCAGTGTTTCAAGATCAGCCGCACAACGGCTGGCAAAATCTTCTTCGCTTTCCCCATCCTGCGCGCCGTTATAAAAATCAGGCGCGGTTGTATGTTTGACGAAATCCAGCGGCAGGCCGAAACCATCTTGCGCATAGGCAAGCGCTGTCATGCTTGCCGCCGCCATAGTCACCCCGTGATAGCCTTTTCGGCGGCTGATGATTTTGCGCTTTTCTGGCCGGCCAAGCGCGGCATTGTAATACCAGATCATTTTCATCGCGGTATCATTCGCCTCTGACCCAGATGCCGCAAAAAACACTTTACTCATCACGCTGTCACCACCAGCTGGCGGAGCATTGGCAATCAAGATTTCGGCAAGATCAATTGCCGGATTAACCGTTTTGCCTGCAAAGCTGTGATAGAAAGGCAGTTTTTTGAATTGCGCCATTGCCGCATCAATCAATTCAGGTTCGGAAAACCCAAGCGATGTACACCAAAGCCCGCTCATCCCTTCATAGAACTGATTACCAGCATCATCGACAACAAAGACTCCATTGCCCTGTGCCATGATATGCGGCCCGGCATCACCAAGCATTGCCGGATTGGTATAGGGATGCATATGAAAGGCAATATCGCGGCTTGCCGGTGAATTGCCAGCAAGCTGTTGTTCGGATGGAGGGCTATTTTGTGTCATTTCAACTGTCCTAAACGTCAATGATTAGCGATCAAGATTGATAGCTAGGCCTAGACATGCTGGCCACCATTCACATGAATTTCCGATCCATTTAGATATTTGGCCTGATCACTGCAAAGGAAAAAAACAGTGTCGGCAACTTCATCAGCATTGCCAAACCGGCCAAGTGGAATTTGCGGAATGATTGTTGCCTCGCTATCAGGCGACAGAATATCGGTTTTAATCTCACCTGGGGCAATGGCATTTACCCGAATGCCAAGCCTGCCAAAATCAGACGCCATTTCGCGGGTCAATGCGCTAAGCGCGGCTTTCGATGTGGCATAGGCCGAGCCGGCATATTCATGAACCCGGCTTCCGGCAATCGAGGTTACATTCACAATCGAGCCATCACCTTTGCCAAGCGAGTCGCATAGTTTTTGCGCCAGCATGATTGGGGCAAACACATTCACCTGATAAACATGGTGCCACAGATCAAGCGATGTTTTATGGCAATCAAGGCGGCCACCATCAGTCGTTTTTGGTGAAATTGCCGCATTATTCACCAGCGCGTGAAGTGGCTTGCCATCAAGCCGCGTCAATAACTCTGCCGCGCCACGGCTTACATCTTCCGGCGATGACAGATCAATTTGCAGATGGTCTTCTGGTCCTGCTTCCCACGGGCAATTTTCTGGAAAACCATGGCGTGAACAGGTGATAACGCGCCAACCAGCGCTGGAAAACCGCTTTACGGTTGCATGGCCAATGCCACGGCTTGCCCCTGTTAATACCAGAATTTTCCGGTCATCCATGAATCATGAATCCCTTTTCCCTGTCCATTTCACACAGCCAGGGTCAAACCTGAACCGGCTGCGGAAAATGGCTTTAATTCATATGTCAGAGTGGCGTTAAAAATGATCGAGGTCAAATGGGCAGGTTGGCTAGCTACTGGTGATCCCACGAAGCCGTTCAGAACGCCTCCGCAATAATTCCAAAACCGTTAATAGAATGATCGACAAGATCACCAAAAGCGTCGCAACGGCAAGAATTGTCGGGCTGATCTGTTCGCGAATACCAGACCACATCTGACGCGGAATGGTTCGCTGCTCCGGACTGGCCAGAAACAGAACCGCCACCACCTCGTCAAAGGAGGTGATAAAGGCAAAAAGGCCACCTGAAATAACCCCGGGTATGATCAATGGCATCTGCACTTTGCGAAACGTAGTAACCGCCCCTGCGCCAAGCGATTGTGATGCCCGAACAAGCGATTTATCAAACCCAACAAGGGTAGCCGTTACGGTAATGATAACAAAGGGCGTGCCAAGAACCGCATGCGCCATGATCACGCCAAGATAAGTCTGGCTTAGCTGAATTTGCGAGTAGAAATAGAACATCCCAGCCGCGGTTATCACCAATGGCACGATCATCGGCGAAATTAGAATTGACATGATTAAACGACGATAAGGCATTTCAGACCTGCTAAGGCCAATTGCCGCCAATGTACCAAGTGCCGTTGATAGCAAGGTTGCGCAGATGCCAATAAAAAAACTGTTCCGGATCGCGCGCATCCATTGACTGTTATTCCATGTGTCAGCAAGCCATGCCCAACCGAATGGCGCGTCAGGTGCTCCCATACCATTGCGTAAAATATCTTCATACCAGCGTAACGAATAGGCTTCAGAGTCAAAACTTAGCATTCCCTTGGTAAAGCTAAAGTACGGTTCAACATTGAATGACAGCGGCAGAACCACAAGAATTGGGAGGATCAAAAATAGAAAAATAAATCCACAAATTGCACGAAATGTGTAGTGCCATATATATTCGCCGGTGCTGGTATAGGGAGGAAGTTTTGCCATTATTTCACCCTAGTTTCATATTATCGATACCGACAACTCTGTCGTAGGCCCAATAGAGCAGCAGAACACCCGCCAAAAGAATGCCGCCAAGCGCAGCCGCCAGCGACCAATTCAATGATTTTTGCATATGGTAGGCAATCATGTTCGAGATCAATTGACCATCCTGCCCACCAACTAGCGCTGGTGTAATGTAATAGCCAATCGCTAGGATAAACACCAATAACCCCCCTGCACCAATGCCAGGGATGGTCTGCGGCATATATACCTTGATAAAGGCCGTCGTCGGCGTCGCACCAAGAGAGCGCGCAGCTCGCATGTAGGATGGCGGGATCGTTTTCATAACCGAATAAAGCGGCAGAATCATAAAGGGCAGCAGAATATGCGTCATCGCAATGATTGTGCCGGTCATATTATAGATCAAAGAAAAACGCGCATCATCGGCGGTAATGCCAACATAAACCATCAAATCATTGATCACGCCTTGCGATTGTAAAATGGCAATCCATGCTGTTGTCCGCACCAAAAGTGATGTCCAGAACGGCAGTAAAACCATAATCATCAGCAAATTAGATGTGCGCAATGGCAAGGTTGCAAGTAAATACGCAACCGGATATCCAAGTAAAAGACACAGGCCCATTACCGTCGCAGAAATCATCATGGTTCGCCAGAATAACTTCACATAAATTTGCCGGTTTTCATCTTGACTAATAAAGCCCTGGTCAACGGTATAACGACCATCTAGCGCGGTAGCGTAAAACCCAGGAGTCAAATCCTGCGAGGTAATCTTCATCGCGCGCCAGACTTCGATGTTATCCCATTTCTTACTTGCTTTAATCACGCTGTCTTTAAATGGTGGCTTTAGGTTTTTGGCCTTACGTGCGGTCCTAGTAAACAAAGAACGAGTGCCGGGGAATTCCTGATTAACCCGTGTTGCAATCCGACCAATGGTGCGATCGGCACTAGCAGTTTTTAAATCAGCAACCAGCGCCGCATACATCACCTCATCAGGATCATTAATACCATCCCAAACCTTCAATTGCTCTGTCAGATTTGGGGTATATGATGAAAAAGTGTCGTTATAGACCCCTTGCCACATGAGCGCGATAATTGGAATGACAAAGCTGGCCATAATGAAGGCAAACAGGGGCAGGACAAGAGAAGCTGCCCGAACCCTACTTCGGAATAAAGCTTGCGCCAATTTTTTCTTTAGGGGCGTTCCATCTGCAGCTGTAATTGGTTCAGGTGGAACTGTTTGACGATCTGCCATGTTCAAAATAGATCTCGTTTAAAAATGAAAAAGAAAAACGATCACATGAAAATTTCATGTGATCGCAAAAGTTGTCGGTCTTAGCTAGCTAACCAAGCATTGAAACGCTCGTTCAACTGATCGGCGTTATCTGCCCAAAACTCAAAATCATTTTGCAACGCATTTTTGAAGTTGGCAGGCGCTGTCGGCATATGATCGGCCATTTTAATGCTAGGATCGGAGTGAAAGGTTCCAATTTTTGCAACAGATGATGCTCTTGCTGGACCGTAGGAAATCCACGATGCCTGCGCAGCAAGCTGCTCAGTTGCAGTCGAGAAAGCAAGGAAATCAAGCGCTGCTTCTTTGTTCTTAGAACCTTTTGGAATAACCCAGAGATCAAGGTCATAAATCTGACCGTCCCACACCATTTCAAATGACTGACCTTCAGCATTTTTGGCGTTAAAGACACGACCATTCCAAGCAGTTGAGAAAACAACCTCACCATCAGCTAGCAGCTGTGGTGGTTGAGCACCGGCTTCCCACCAAACGATATCATCCTTGATGGTGTCAAGTTTGGCAAATGCACGAGCAATACCTTCTTCAGTTCCAAGAACATCATAAACCTGGCTGACCGGCACACCATCAGCAATCAAGGCAAATTCCAAAGTCACTTTAGGTGATTTGCGCATGCCGCGCTTGCCTGGAAAATCTTTAGTGTTGAAAAAATCAGCCATTTTTGTTGGCTTGTTCCAATTACGTGTTTTGCTTGAGTCATATGCATAAACAGATGACCAAACAATGTTGGCAACAGCACAATCATGCAATGTGCCTGGCAAGAAATCTTCTGTTGCGGGCGTTCCATCCGGAGCTGGTGGCAGGGTTGAATGATCAATCTGTTCAAGCAGACCCTCATCACACGCCCGAATAGCGTCTGACAATTCAACGTCAACAATATCCCAGGTCACATTTCCAGACTCAACCTGCGCTTTGATCTCAGCAATACCCCCGCCGTAATCTTCCGATACGATAGACTTGCCAGTCTTTGCCATCCATGGCTTGTGATAGGCTTCAACCTGAGACTTGGTGTAAGCGCCGCCCCATGAAACAACTGTTAAATCAGCTGCCATTGCTGCACCGCTGACAAACACCGATGCCCCTGCGATTGCAATTATTTTCTTTGTTAATTTAGACATATTGTCTACTCCCTTTCGTTGTTT
This sequence comes from Candidatus Puniceispirillum sp., assembly GCA_016778825.1. Lineage (GTDB taxonomy): Bacteria > Pseudomonadota > Alphaproteobacteria > Puniceispirillales > Puniceispirillaceae > UBA3439. The sequence continues at coordinate 14,339 of JADHOU010000009.1, forward strand.
GTGCATTTTAAGAGCTACACCACTCTTTTGTGCTAGCCACTACTCAACTGTTGAGTAGCAAGGCCGTTCTTGACCATTTGCATAGTCAAACTGGTTGGTTAAAATCAAGCGCCCGACAGTCATCATTTTTCCATCCGACCTGAAGCGATGCGCCAATTTCTAGACCAAGGTGACCCGATGTATTTGGCACTTTCACTATGAATTGATCATCGCCAGCCACATTCATCCGACACCGAATGTGGTCGCCAAGATAGATTAACTCCTCAATACGAGCGTCAAGTGAACTTTTTCCAGCAGACTTTTTTGCTGTAACAACACAGCGCTCGGGCCTAACAGATAGCATTGTCCGACTACCAACATCACCGACATTGACGGCAAGCGCCTTAACCATATCGCCAGCGTCCAACTTGACTGTCGCGATGTTCTTGCTGATCGACTGAACCGTGCCAAGCAATTGATTATTTTCACCTATAAATTGAGCCACAAAAGCATTTTCCGGCCTCTCATAAAGCGTAACTGGATCAGCAAGCTGTTGAATAATGCCATCATCAAAAACCGCAATCCGGTTCGACATGGTCAAGGCTTCAGACTGGTCATGCGTTACATAGACAACCGTCACACCAAGATTTTCATGAATATGCTTGATTTCATATTGCATATGTTCACGAAGTTGTTTGTCGAGTGCGCCAAGCGGTTCATCCATCAAAACTAGCTCAGGATTAAAGACCAGTGCACGCGCCAACGCAATTCGCTGTTGCTGCCCACCCGACAATTGCGCCGGTTTCCTGTCGATAAAGGCAAGCATCTGGACCATGTCAAGAACAGCGCGAACTTTATCCTCAACTTCGGCTTTTGGCATGTTCCGCACATTAAGTGGAAAGGCTAGATTTTCGCCAACGGTCATATGTGGAAAAAGGGCGTAATTTTGAAACACCATACCAATTCCGCGTTTATGCGGCGGAATATTGTTGATTGGGCGGCCGCCTAGCTCAATATCGCCATGCGTTGCCGTTTCAAAACCGGCAAGCATCATCAGGCAGGTTGTCTTGCCTGAACCTGACGGCCCCAACATTGTCAAAAACTCCCCAGATGC
>JADHOU010000010.1 GCA_016778825.1 Candidatus Puniceispirillum sp.
CGTCTGACCTATCGGGTGCGCGGCGTTGACACAATTAACAATCGTGCACGTGGGCTACCTTTGATTTCCGAGTTTGCTAAATACTGTTTTGGTAAAAGGTCGATATTAAATCTTGGTCCGACTGCCGTTTTTTGTTTTATGAAATCAAATGAAAGCCTCAATGATCCTGACATTCAAATCAATTTTACGCCTGGAACACACCAACGTGGAATGCAATCCACATTGGAAAAACAAGCTGGCTTTACCATGGCTACCTGGCAACATCGCCCCGAAAGTCAGGGCTATGTAAAAGCAAAAAGCTCAGACCCGTTTGAACACCCTGAAATTCAGCCGAATTACCTTGCTGCTGAAACTGATCAACGCGTTATTTTAGCCGCAATTAAAATCTGTCGCAAACTTGCACAAACTAAAGCCTTGAAACCTTTTGTTGTGGAAGAGACCTTTCCAAGTGTCACCTGTCAAAATGATAGTGACTTGTTGAACTCAGCGCGTGAAATTGGTCAGTCCATTTACCATTTAATGGGGACCTGCCGCATGGGTAACAGGGACGACAAAACCGCAGTTGTCGATGCAGAGCTAAGGGTTCATGGCATCAAAAACCTGCGGGTAATCGACGCGTCCATAATGCCGACAATGGTGTCTGCGAACCTAAACGCAGCAGTCATGATGATTGCAGAGAAGGGTGCAGATATGGTTCTTGGAAAATCGGCCATAAAGGCTCATTGAACCCTGTATTTGCTTATATCCCTGAAGTCAACTTCCACCCCTAATCCAGGCGAATCCCCAAGCTTCATCAGGCTTGATGACGTTTTAAAACATGCATCTACAAATATACTGCGAAGAGGGTTTTTATTAATATCAAACTCCAAAACTCCATTGCCACCAACTGCGGCTAAGGCATGTGCTGACGCCAGCAAACCAATACCACCGCCAAGATAATGTGGACAATATCGGATGCCGGCTGCAATTATTTTCCTAGCAACAGGAACTGTTTCTGTCAAACCACCCCATTTTGCTAAGTCAGGTTGTATAACTGAAAGGTATCCAGCCTCGATTAAACGATTAAAATGACGGTCTCCCATAATATTTTCACCACCTGCAAGTGGAGTGTTGCCAGAGGCCTTCACACTACGCCATTCATCATCGGGTCGGTCAGCATGGATTGGCTCCTCCAACCACTTGATGTCATACGCAGCAATTTTTTGCATCATCTCGTTTGCCTCATTCAAAGTCCAAGCCTGATTTGCATCAACCATCAACTGCCCTTTTTTGCCAAGTAAGGCACGTAATGATTTAATGTTCTGGATATCTTGCGCCAAATCAAACCCAATCTTCAGCTTAAGAGCCTGATGTCCCGCTTCAAGTGCCGTTTCTGCAGTCTTTTCAGCATTGGTCGGGTTAATACCGCTGGCGTAGGTTTTTACGCTATCACTCACACCACCAAGATATTTCCAGAGGGGTGTTTTATCTCGCCTTGCCATTAGATCGTGAAAAGCAATGTCAATGCCGGCAATACATTGTGCGATTGGTCCAAATTCGCCAGTTTGCAATCCAAGAACCCATGTTTTTTTTGTCAATAGGTCAAATGCCTTCGCTGGGCCGTCAAATAGTTTACCGGTTAGCAAAGGTTTGAAAACGCTCTCAATTAGCCGCGCACGATGTTCTGCACCAACCGCTGGAAAGTTACACCAGACCTCACCAACCCCAGCAAAATCATCCTCGTCAGTCAATTTAACTAAAACCATTGGACGGTCGTACATTGTACCAAATGACGTTTGTACAATGGTTTCCAGAGGATAACGATATACTGAAACCTCAACAGACTTTAATTTGATCACACAAAACCTCCTGCGAACCTAAATAGACTCTCCTACTGCTTCTTGAGCGTAAATTACTTCATCTGGGAATGTTAGCACTTCTTACGAAAGGCAATGGTTTAATCTTCGGTAATTTTGCGGATATATTGGGTTCGGTCTTGAATCTTGGCTGCGATGGCTTAATCAATTAGTGTGATTCATATGTGTGTCATATACAGAGCCACATTTATCTAGACCCACGAAAAGAATTTTCTGGATTTTTAACTACCTGGCGGTCAACTATTAGATATTATGCAGATAAACCAAAAGCGTTATACACACATAATTGTTGGTGCCGGCTCCGCTGGCTGCCTATTAGCCAATCGACTAACGTCGCGTGCACAAAACTCTGTGCTTTTGATTGAGGCCGGTGCTTGGGATGATGGCTTCTGGTTAAAGCTGCCAGTTGGTTATTACAAAACGATGAACAATCAAAAAGTTTCACGACACTTTGCCTGTGAGCCCAGCGAAGGTTCTGGTGGTCGTTCAATCAACTGGCCGCGTGGGTGTGTAATTGGTGGATCCAGCAGCATTAATGGCCTAATCTTCATTCGCGGACAACATCAAAATTTTGATGACTGGGCAGCACTCGGTAACCATGGTTGGTCCTATAACGAGATCTTACCATATTTCAGAAGACTAGAAAACTTCAACGGCGAAGACTCTCAATTCCATGGTCGACACGGTGAATTGCAGGTATCAAAATTGCGCAACCATCATCCTGATTGTTCGGCATGGCTTGACGCAGCCCATCAATATGGCCTTCCACTAAATGATGATTTCAATGCTGATACAACTGAAGGAGTTGGGGAATACCATCTATCCATTGGTGCTCGCTGGCGTTCCAGTTCTTCCCGTGCTTTTCTGGCGCCAGCTAAAACTCGAAAAAACCTGGATATATTGACTAAAACATTGGTCACCCGCGTCCTTTTTAAAAACAAAAAAGCTGTTGGCGTTGAAATAGACCAAGAAGGACAAAAGCAAGTACTTCACGCTGAGACTGAGGTCATTTTGTCTGCGGGGGCAATACAATCGCCACAGATCCTCCAACTTTCAGGAATCGGGCCTGAAAAACTGTTGAAAAAACATGGTATTGACGTAGTTGTTGACAAGCCCGGTGTTGGCCAGAATCTTCAAGATCATTACCAAATGCGCACAATTGTGCAGATGCGATCGCGCGATTCTCTTAACAACCAAATTCGCAACCCATTTTCACTGCTCAGGATGGGTTTGGAGTGGGCTTTTCGTGGACGCGGAGCACTGACCGTAGGAGCTGGACAAGTTGGTGGAGCAATGCGAACTGACTTTGCCCCAACAGACCAGCCAGACTTACAATTGTTTGTAATGCCGCTTTCAGTTGACAAGCCCGGCGAGCCACTACACCGTTTCCCCGGTTTCACCAGCGCGATTTGGCAATGCCATCCCCGATCACGTGGATCAATTGAAATTAAGACTCCAGACCCAACCGCAGCTCCAAAGATTCAACCTAATTACCTTGCTGATGAGCTGGATCAAAAAACTATGGTTGAGGGCATCAAGATCCTACGACAAATATATAAACAACCAAAATTTCGGGATTTGTGGGATGCTGAAATTGTACCCGGCGAACAAGTGAGGACCGACGCTGAGATAATTGACGCAATTCGCAAAGGTGGCGGCACCGTCTATCACCCGGTTGGAACCTGTAAAATGGGGATTGACGCTGCTGCTGTCGTTGGACCAGATTTGCGAGTACACGGGGTGACAGGGCTCCGCGTCGTCGACGCTTCTATTATGCCCCTGATAACCTCTGCTAATACAAATGCTCCAACATTAATGATTGCAGAAAAAGCGGCAGAAATGATCCTTGCAAGTAGCCACTAGTCAAGCGGGGGCAGATTAAACGGCGATGCCTAAAGGAGGAAAAGCAGATTTTCAATTTCTGTTTGCTCAAGATATTCTGGGAGACGGCAACCATTTTCCCTGCCATTCATAACAGTATGCCGATTTAAAAAATTCGTGATGAACTCCAGATAAAGCGAGTTGCAGCATTCAAGCACTTTGTTTTTGACGTAAATTCTGGGCTGATCCCAACTGAAGAGAATTTGGTTCATGCAGCCGTTGAGGTGCAAGAGTTTATGGAAAAGCTGACAGGAGGCGAAGATGGCTGAGAACGCCACTGGTCGAAAAACATGGAACTACAGTCCAGACGAACCAATCAGATATAACCCACTTTTTGATTGGCCTATTCACCCGTTGAAGGTTTTTACCTGGATGATAAAACGCTGGATTAGCATTTCACGTTTCTTGATGTTCATAATTTTAGGATTTGTAATTTATCAATATCTGACGCCTAGCCTTCAAACAATGCAGCACGTAACTTTTGACTGGGTGCTTTTAATTTTCCTTCGCAACACCACTCTTTTGTTTTTGGTGGCAGGATCCCTTCATCTATACTTACACGTCCGCAAAGCACAGGGTGACAGCTTCAAGTTCTTAAAGCAAGAGATGGCAATAAATAACAAACGCTTTAAATTTAACGATCAAGTCTATGACAATATGTTCTGGAGCATTGCGAGTGGAGTAACCGTGTGGACTGGTTATGAGGTTTTGTACCTCTGCTCCCTGGCGAAGGAATGGATTAGCGTTGCCCCATTGGCCGAACATCCTCTTCAATTCTTTTTTTGGATTTTATGCTTTCCGCTTATCCGTGGAACCCATTTCTATTTTATTCATCGTCTTCTGCATCACCCTTTTCTCTACCAACATGTTCACATTACACACCACAGAAATGTCAATACAGGGCCGTGGTCAGGAATTTCGATGCATCCGATTGAAAATTTAATTTACCAATCATCCCCATTGATTCATTTCATCATCCCATCTGATCCAGTAATTGTCATCATTCACCTTATTTTGGTGACCGTAAACCCAGCATTTACCCATTCAGGGTTTGAAAAAATTATGAACAAGGAGACCAAAATCTTGGACTCTGCAGACTTTCACCATCAGTTACACCACAAATACTTTGATTGTAACTATGGAAACATGGACGTGCCATTAGATGTTTGGTTGGGAACGCATCATGACGGTACAGATGAAGCAACCCAAAAGCTTCGTATGAAAAAACGTAAATCAGTGACGTAACTCTAGCAAGTATCACTTGGCTATATCAGTCCAGAACCAAGTTTGCGGATCGGGCAGCCTGTTTTTTTAAGGGGCAAAGTTAAGCACGAATCTAATTTCAGAGCGTGAAGTTTGGAAAGGGTTTTATTATAGATGACCGATACCAGCGAGCACTAAGCTAGAAAAAAATCCACTTTGTTAAGTATTATCTGCAGAGTATTAGTCGCAGTACTGAGCAGTCCGGCCGATCACTGAATCAGACCCAATATTGAAAAAGGTCTCAATATTCCCTGAGATCCACTGGCACTTACCCTAGATTCCAGCAATGCCTTTTGCATGACACAGATAAATTTCTTTTACTACTGATGGACCAAGCCCTATAAACTCAATTTTTGCGATATCTTTGCTTTTTTAAACGCCGGAAAAGGAAAGTTAACACTTAAAGCTTCAGGAACTAAGAGCCTGCCAATAGGTTCACTTAGTTAGTTTGGCTTGATTAAAAAAGGTGAAGTGGCATGGTTCCGGCTAAGATCGCCCCCTTTAATTGGAGCTATATCAATAGTTAGAACACGCTAAAGCGTCATGCTTTCAATTGAAATCGGATTTTCTGCCGAGCCACCCAGTGGAATAGAGGCCGCTAATTTTGGAAACAATGAGGTTTTATCCGCGTAGGACTGCACCACAATTTTTGCCAGCAGCGGCGATGACCGCATCACTAATTGCCTCGATTTCAGCTTCACCCAATGTCGCTTTTTGCGGCGTCAGGGTAATGGTAACGGCAAGCGATTTTCGACCATCGCCAATATTTTTGCCCTGATACACGTCAAATAGCTGAATATCAGTTACCAATGGGCCCGCTGCCGATTTTACCGCACGAAGAAGCTGGCTTGCCGGTACACCATCATCAAGAATAAATGCAAAGTCACGGCTGACTGGCTGGAATTGTGACATTTTCAGATAGGACCGCGCAGGCCCACGTGATTTCGCCAATGGCACATCTTCTAAAAACAGCTCAAAACCGACAAGCGTATTTCGTAGCCCAAAATGCGCCGCAACCTGCGGATGCAATTCACCAAATTGCGCCAGCAAAGAACGGCCTTGTAGCAACCGGCCACAACGACCCGGGTGAAAATAATCAGGCCCGCCGGATTCGATTTGCAAGCTGCCACGCCGCACGCCAAGAACCGCAAGCGCCGCTTCGGCATCAGCCTTGGCATCAAACACATCAACCAAACGCCGGCTGCCATGCCATTCGCGTGGTGCCACAGCCCCATGCCGGATTGCCGCCACAGCGGTTCGTTGCTGATCAGGCTCATCACCAAGAAAGACCGGCCCAACCTCGAACATCGCAATGTCAGCTTCGCCACGGTCTTGATTGCGGGCGGCCGCCGACAAAAGATTTGGCAATGCCGATGGGCGCATAATTGACAGATCAGCACTAATCGGATTGACCAAGCGCAGACTGGTATCACCGCCACCAAACATCACCGCTTCTTTTTCACCAAGGAAAGAGAATGTTACCGCCTCCGTCAAACCACGTTCGGCCATAGCACGGCGCAGCCGCAATGGACGCACCTGAGCCAAATTCACCGCTGGCTGGGCGACAACATGTTCACGCGGCAAATGCACCATTGGCAAATGATCAAATCCATAAATCCGGCTGATCTCTTCCACAAGATCGGCAGCGCCGTCAATATCACCGCGCCATGGTGGCGGGCTCACCTGCAAGCCAGCCGCATCTTCGCGAACCGTAAAGCCAAGGTTTTCCAGAATTTCAATCTGGCGCGCCTTTGGCACAATCATGCCGGTCAGCCGTTCAAACTTGTCGCTTGCCAGAAAAATTTCGCGCTTCCAGTCGGCACCGTCACCAGCAATCACCATATGGCTTGCCTGTCCGCCACAAATATCCATCACCAATCGCGCCACATAGCCTGACGCCCATTCAGGTGATGTCACATCAAGGCCGCGTTCAAAGCGAAAGCGGGCATCTGAATGGATATTGAGCTTTCGACCCGTTGTGGCAACGGCAATCTGGTCAAAAATCGCAATTTCCAGAAACATCTTATCGGTGGCATCACTCACGCCAGACCGCTCACCACCCATGATGCCAGCAAGATCATCAGGACCATTGGCATCGCCAATCACCAGCATATCTTCGTCAAGATCATAGGTTTTTTCATTTAGCGCGGTCATGGTTTGGCCTGCTTTTGCCCGACCAATAATCAATTTGCCACCATCAATTTTATCAATGTCATAGGCATGAAGCGGGCGGCCAAGATCGACCATCACATAATTGGTGATATCAACCAATGCGCTGATTGGCCGTTGACCAATGGCTGTTAGGCGGTTTGCCATCCATGCAGGACTGCTGCCATTTTTCAATCCGGTAAAGGCACGGCCTGATACCAATGGGCATAGATGCGCCTCATCAGGTGCTAAATTCAGATCCCATGATATCGGGCTGTCAAAGTTGCCCTCAAGCGGGCTTGTATCAATTGGCTTTAACCGGCCATAACCAGCCGCTGCCAGATCGCGCGCAACACCGCGAACGCCAAGACAATCAGCCCGATTGGGCGTGATCGCAATTTCGATAATCGGGTCATCAAGCCCAGCATAGGCGGCAAATGATGCACCAACAGGGGCATCTGCCGCCAGATCGATAATGCCGTCATGTTCATCTGATAACTGCATTTCGCGTTCCGAACATAGCATGCCATTTGACAGCTCGCCACGAATCTCACCGGTTTTCAGCGTCAGATCAATCCCGGGAACATAGGCACCAACCGGCGCAAAAACACCCTTCATGCCAGCGCGTGCATTCGGCGCGCCACATACCACCTGAACCGGATCACCAGCACCAATATTAACCATGCAGACGCGCAATTTATCAGCATTGGGATGTTGCTCAGCCGAAATCACTTCGGCAATCACAAATGGTGCCAAGGCAGCCGCACGATCGACAACTGATTCGACTTCCAGCCCAAGCATGGGCAGAACGTCCAAGATATCAGCCAGCGGCCGATCGGTTTCAAGATGGCTGAACAGCCAGTCGCGGGTGAATTTCATCAGACAGCTCCCCCAGCAAGACCGGCATGAATTGACGGCGCGTCAAATGGCAAAAAGCCGTAATGGCGCATCCAGCGCAAATCGCTATCGTAAAAGGTACGAAGATCGGGGATGCCATATTTCAGCATCGCAATCCGCTCAATCCCCATACCAAAGGCAAATCCTTGATATTTTTCCGGATCATAGCCGCAATTTTCCAGAACGCGTGGATTGACCATTCCCGAACCAAGAATTTCCAACCAATCATCACCAGCGCCAATTTTCAACGCACCATTTTCGCGGGTACAGCCAATATCAACTTCGGCTGATGGCTCGGTAAAGGGAAAATAGCTTGGCCTAAACCGCACTGGCAAATCATCAACGCCAAAAAAGGCGCGGCAGAAATCAATCAAACAGCCTTTGAGATGCCCCATATGAATGCCGTCGCCAATGACCAGCCCTTCACATTGATGAAACATCGGCGAATGTGTGGCGTCATGGTCCGACCGATAGGTGCGCCCAGGAACAATGATGCGGATTGGTGGTTCATTGGCCTCCATAGTCCTGATCTGCACCGGCGAGGTATGCGTGCGAAGCACCTTGCGTTTGCCATTGGCATCGGCTGGCAGGTAGAATGTGTCGTGTTCCTGACGGGCGGGGTGTTCGGGCGGAATATTCAGCGCGGTAAAATTATAATAGTCGGATTCGATATCTGGGCCTTCGGCAACCTGAAACCCCATTTCGGCAAAAATAGCGATCACTTCTTCAATGGTGCGTGACAATGGGTGAAGCCGTGCATCAATTTCGGGTCGGCTTGGCAAGCTTACATCCATCCGTTCGGCGGATAATCTTGCATTCAACGCCGCTGATGCCAGCAGCGTCTGTTTGACGTCAATTGCCGCGGCGATCTCGTCCTTGACCTTGTTCAGCGCTTGGCCTGCCTGTTTGCGCGCTTCGGCATCCATTCCACCAAGATCGCGCATCATCAATGAAATGCGGCCTTTTTTACCAAGCGCGTCAATGCGAATTGCCTCAAGCGCATCAAGGCTATCTGCGGCAGCAATGGCGTCAATGATTTCTGAAGATACGGCATCAAGGCTTTTCATTATATTTCACCATCGGTCGTCATATGACTCAAAAAAAAGCGGGCTTGAAAAAAACAAGCCGCCGTGATCACAGTGGCCAGATCAATCATGGTCAAAACCAATCATTTTTTCTGGCACCGGTCAACACAACGGCTCGTATATCGTCTCGTATTTTGGGAAGATCCCTAGCTTGCCGCTTTTGACCGCTCTACCAGGGCCTCAAATGCGCGTGGCTCATTCACCGCCAGATCAGCAAGCATTTTGCGATCAACTTCGATCCCAGCTTTGATAAGGCCACCCATCATCTGTGAATAGGTTACACCGTACAGGCGTGCAGCAGCATTGATTCGCTGGATCCATAAAGCGCGAAACTCCCGCTTCCGCACACGCCGGTCACGATAGGCATATTGACGTGCCTTATCGACGGCTTGGGTAGCAGTTCTGAATGTGTTTTTACGACGTCCATAATAGCCTTTAGCCGCCTTGATTACCTTGGCGTGCCGGGCGTGAGTCGTGGTACCTCTTTTAACGCGTGCCATTTACCAGCCTCCGTTAAGCGTATGGAAGGAAACGTTTAACGATGCGCGCATCCGCATCGCACAAGATCATGGTGCCACGAGCTTGACGTTTCATTTTCTGGGAACGGCGACGTAGGTTATGGCTTAGGAAGGCTGCAGAGCCGCGAACCTTGCCATTTGCGGTCAGGCGAAATCTCTTTTTCGCACCGCTTTTGGTCTTCATCTTGGGCATTTTGACCTCTTTCTACTTAAAAGGAAGCTTGTTCCATGTTCAATCCGAAGATCTCGGCGGAAAAGCCATAAACCGGCCGGGCATGCCCTGATTTTTCAGGCCCGGACGCGATATTGAACGCTAAGTGTGCGGTTTATATAGGCAAAGGCTTGCGGAATCAAGCCCTGATCCTATTGATCGTCAAATTCTCAACAGCGAGTAATATTCTGGCTTTGGCCTTATTTTGGCGCCAAAACCATAATCATCTGGCGACCTTCCATTTTTGGCATCGCCTCGACCTTAGCAAATTCGTCAGTTTCGTTGCGAACCCGTGTCAAAACGATGGCACCAAGATCCTGGTGCGCCATTTCACGGCCACGGAAACGAAGCGTTACTTTCACCTTATCGCCGCCACTCAAGAATTTCTGCACACTGCGCATTTTGACCTGATAATCATGCTCATCAATATTCGGACGAAGCTTGATTTCTTTGACCTCGATAATCTTTTGCTTCTTCCGCGCTTCATTGGCGCGTTTCTGCGCTTCATATTTATATTTGCCGTAATCAAGAATTTTGCACACTGGCGGGTCAACATTGGGTTGCACCTCAACCAAATCAAGGCCAAATTCTTCGGCCTGACGTATTGCTTCTGATGTATCTAGAACTCCAAGCTGGGTACCTTCTGGATCAATGCAGCGTACTTTTGGAGCGCGGATGGCGCCATTCACGCGCGGGCCGTCCAAAACGGGCGGCGTATTACTGTGTGGACGTGCTATTTAACTCTCCTATAGCGGTCAAAAACATTCAAATTTGATCAAGCCAATATCACGACGACTTGATCAGGTTATTTACTACCAAAAACAGCGGATTAATACCAGTTTTTTCGATTTATCCAACAGGCAACCATCCAAAATGATTTTTTTCAGCATCTGCCTAGGCCTTTGCAACCATATCAGGGGCAAGGCTCTCGTTTCTCAATGTCGCCAGAGCTTCAGCCATATCAATGACCTGCTGTTCATTTGATCCAAGCCGGCGCAGCGCGACAGTTCCGGCTTCGGCTTCACGTCCGCCAACCGCCAAAATAAATGGCACCTTCATCACGCTATGTTCACGCACCTTATAGCTGATCTTTTCATTGCGAAGATCAGTTTCGACACGCAAGCCAAGATCGGTTGCGGCAGCAGCAACCTCGCGGGCATAATCGTTGGCCTGATCAGTAATCGACGCCACCACAATCTGCACCGGTGCCAACCATGCCGGCATACGACCTGCATATTGTTCAATCAAAATGCCAATCCAGCGTTCCATTGATCCCAAAATCGCACGATGCAACATCACCGGACGATGCCGGTTACCATCTTCGCCAACATATTCGGCGTCTAACCGGTCAGGCAGCACAAAATCGACCTGCAAGGTACCGCATTGCCAATCACGACCAATCGCATCCCGAAGCACAAATTCAAGCTTTGGCCCATAAAAAGCACCCTCACCCGGATTTAAAATCGTATCCAGCTTGGCCGCCTTTGTCGCATCGGTCAGCGCCGCTTCGGCACGATCCCATGTGGCATCATCACCGGCGCGCACTTCCGGCCGGTCAGAAAATTTCACCCGAACTTCATGAAAACCGAAATCGGCATAGATTGATTGCAACAGCGAACAGAATTTCACCGATTCAGCCGTAATCTGGTCTTCGGTACAAAAGATATGGGCATCATCCTGCGTAAAAGCGCGAACCCGCATGATACCATGCAAGGCGCCTGATGGCTCATTGCGATGGCAAGATCCAAATTCGGCCATCCGCAATGGCAGGTCGCGATAGGATTTAATGCCCTGCCGGAAGATCTGCACATGGCAGGGACAATTCATCGGTTTGAGCGCTAACGTTCGTTCATCTTCAGATTGGGCGGTGAACATATTCTCACCGAATTTTTCCCAGTGGCCAGAGGCCTCCCAAAGGCTGCGATCAACAAGCTGCGGGGTTTTCACTTCGCTATAGCCAGCCGCATCAAGACGGCGGCGAACATAAGCTTCAATTTCACGATACAGAACCCACCCCTTGGCGTGCCAGAAAACCGAACCAGCCGCTTCTTCTTGCAAATGAAACAGGCCAAGCTGACGCCCCAATTTGCGATGGTCGCGTTTCTCGGCTTCTTCCAGCATATGAAGATAAGCTGCCAAATCTTTTTCAGTGACCCATGCCGTGCCGTAAATCCGTTGCAGCATTGGCCGGGTTGAATCGCCACGCCAATAAGCACCGGCAACTTTCATTAATTTGAAAGCATGACCCAGCTTGCCAGTTGATGGCAAATGCGGGCCGCGGCAAAGATCGATAAAATCACCTTGCTGATAGAAAGTGACGGTCTGATCAGCAGGAATTGCCTCGACCAGTTCTATCTTGAAAGGCTCATTATTTTTTTTATAGAAAGCCACCGCTTCATCGCGCGTCCAGACATTGCGGATAATTGGCTCGTCACGGTCAACAATCTCATGCATCCGTTTTTCAATGCTGGCAAGATCATCTTCGCTAAAGGCCTTTTCACGATGGAAATCATAATAGAATCCATTTTCGATTGCCGGACCGATCGTGACCTGTGTTTCAGGGAACAATTCCAATACCGCTTCGGCCATGACATGCGCGCAATCATGACGCAATAAAGCCAACGCCTGTTCGTCTTTGGAAGTAACCAGTGACAGCCGCGCATCATTTTTGATTGGACGGGTCAAATCCCATTCAGCGTCGTCAACAACGGCAAGCAATGCAGCCTTGGCAAGACCCGGCCCAATATCGGCAGCAATTGCTGCTGGTGTTACCGGCTGGTCATATGATCGCTGCGATCCATCTGGAAGCGTGATATTTGGCATTATTGTAAAAAACCTCTTACTATCAATGGGGCCAGCGGCTAGTTGGCCGCTTCGCCACAAACTTGGCAGACCATAGCTGCACCCTTGCCGAAACTCAAGTAAACTGGTGGTTCAGCATGCAAATCTATAGCCAAATCGAACGCCGCCTGTCCGGCCATCAAAGCAGGCGCATGGCATCATCGGCATCATCGGCATCACTAACGCAAAAATCAACATTCCCAAATCATCAATTTATGATTTTACGTTCCGGTTCGCCGCCGCCCGATCCAGCACCCGCCGATAGATTTTTATCGTTTGCCAACACATGGCCTTGGTCGAAAAGTTAGCTTCGATATGTTGCCTTGCCGTGGTGGCAAGTGTTTTGCGTTTGCGTGGGCCAAGATCAAGCGCGGCCTGCAATGCCAGCGCAAGACTGTCAGCATCACCCGGAACAGCCAGCCAGCCAGTTTCACCATGCCTAATCGATTCGGTTGCTCCACCATGGTCAAAGGCCACGACGGGGCGACCCATTGCCTGCGCTTCAAGCGCAACACGGCCAAACGGCTCTGGCGTGATTGAGGGCATTGCAACCACATCGGCAACCATCAAGGCTGCTGGCATATCATCAACAAGCGGGGTCAGGCGAAACCGACCTTCAAGCCCCAATTGCTGGCCACAACGGACCAATTCAGACACGAAAGCAGGCTTGCCATCGCCAGCGCCAATCATCAAACAAATGAAAGGTCGGTCTTTGATCTTGGCCAAAGCCTGCAATAAAATCCGGTGTCCTTTCCACATGGTGGCGCGCGCTGGAAGCATAATCACCGGCACATCCTCAGGGATGACCAATCTTTCGACAAAATTAACAATCCGCGTTTGATTCACATTATCAGGATTGAATAAATCAATATCGACACCGCGATGCACCACCGTCAGCCGCTCTTTGACATCGACATATTGGCTGGTGATCAAATCCTTCACATAGTTTGAAATCGCAATCACATGATCGGTTTTCAGCAATTTGCGATTATAAATCCGCTTTAATGCCGATGGGGTGATAAACCGCCCATGAACCGTGCTTACCGTCGCAATACCTAGCTCCGCCGCGGCTGGCAGCGCAATCCACGCTGGCACACGCGAGCGAACATGCACAAGATCAGCATTTTCACGGCTCAGAATGGCTTTTAGCCGGCGGCGAACTTGCGGCCAACGAAACGGGTTTTTGGTGTGAACATCAAGCTGATAATGCGTTGCCCCAAGACGATCTAGATGCCGCACCATTGGCCCTCCACGCGAGATAACAATCGCGCGGCCACCATGTTTTTGAACTGCATCGGCCATTTCAACCGTGCCGCGTTCAACACCGCCGCGAACCATCGCTGGCAGAATTTGCACAATCGTTGGCGCGTTGCCTTGGCGTTGTTTCAACAATTTCGATTTTGGTGCTATTATCATTGGCCTTATAAATGGCTATCATTTGCTAGTTTGGTCAAGATTTAATGAGACGAAAACCGGCGAATGCCAGATCATGAAAGTGAAAAAATGCAATCTCTTGCGTGGCACAGCATAAACCAATCAGGCAGAATCGCCTATAACAGAGTTGCCGGCAAAACGCCCGGGATCATCTTTTTATGCGGTCATGGCTCGGACATGGACGGCAGCAAGGCATTGTTCCTTGATAGCTGGGCACAACAGCAGAGACGTGCCTTTTTGCGATTTGATTATAGTGGGCATGGCCAGTCAGATGGTGCCTTTCTGGAAACCAATATTTCCGATTGGACGCGTGACGCGATTGCCGTTCTTGACGATCTAACCACAGGTCCTCAAATCCTTGTTGGCTCATCACTTGGGGGCTGGATCATGCTGAATGTCGCGCTGGCACGGCCCAACCGGATTGCGGGGCTGATCGGCATCGCAGCCGCCCCCGATTTTACCGAAGATTTAATCTGGCAACCGCTTGATGATGATCAACGCAACAAGATGAAAAATGATGGTCAGATCGCGCTGGAAAATCCCTATGCCGATGATCCGGTCATCTACCCCTATCACTTGATCGAAGATGGCCGCCAACATTTGCGGCTTCGCGCGCCTTTGGCGATCACTGCGCCGGTTCGCCTTCTGCAGGGCATGAATGATGCCGAAGTGCCATGGCAAACCGCAACAAGACTTGCCGATTGTTTGCAATCTGATGATGTGGTTCTACATTTCGACAAAACCGCAACGCACCGGTTTTCCGAACCAGCACAATTACGCCTTCTCAAAACGGTTTTGGTGACACTGCTTGATCAGCTTGACCCAAAATAGCCGCGCTAAATCTTTAGAAATCGAGATCGCAATAATGATCAGGCGGTGTCAGACCAGACACCTGATCGCCAAGAAGATCGCGGAATGATGGGCGTGATTTCATTTTAGCGTACCAGCTTTTGGCTTCGGGGTGGCGGCTCCAATCAATGTCACCCAGGAAATCGAGAACCGACAGATGCGCCGCGGCGGCCAGATCGGCAAGCGATATTTGCCTGCCGGTTAGCCAGTTCCCCTGTTCAGCCAGCCAGTCAATATAATCAAGATGGATTTGCAGATTGCTCATCGCCGCCCGCATCACCACCGATGATATTGTGCCTTCACCAGAAAACCGTTTAATAACGCGCTCAGACAATAGCGGCGTTCCGACTTCGCGGCTAAATTTATATTCAAACCAATGCACAAGACGGCGAATTTCGGCACGCGCTGGTGCTTCACCCCATAGTAAATTATGTTG
>JADHOU010000011.1 GCA_016778825.1 Candidatus Puniceispirillum sp.
GGATGAAGGGCGCGTTGTCGAATAACAGCCGCCAAAAGATTTTTTTGCAAGCCCAAAAACCGATCGGGCAAAGCTGTTTTTAAGCCAGATCCTCGATCATTAGATCGGATCACCACAGACAGACGCAGCAGCAACAAAACCGACCTAGCCCGTCTTGCCGTGTGATTTCATCAATTGAAGCATGATCAGCTTGAGTATCAACCGGCCAGCGCCAATCATTGAAATCTGGTTCAGATCATTCTTTGGTGCCAGCTCGACCAGATTCAACCCCAGAATCTGCCCCTTCGCCGCCAACGCCTCGAACAGTTCGATAATATGCCACCACATCAGCCCCCCTGGCGCGAGCGCAACCGTTCCTGGCATCACCGATGGATCAAGCCCGTCAACATCCAATGTCACAAAAAACCTGCCCAATGGTGGCAGCGCCGCAATCACTGGCGCCATGCCATGACGGTGAATATCTTGTGCTAGATGAATCTTGGCACCCCATCTTCGCGCCATATCTATTTCCGGCTGTTTTGCGCTACCAAATGACCGGATGCCAATCTGGTGAATGGCGGTGATATGGTCCTGTTCGGCGGCACGGCGCATCGGGCTCGAATAACCATCATAGATGCCATAGCGTTCATCGCGCCAATCCAAATGTGCATCAATCTGAATCAAGGTAACGTCTGACAGGCCATTAAGCCCCCTAATCACCGGGTTGGTAACACCATCATCACCGCCAATGCTTATTGGCATAATGCCGCGTTGAACAGCAAAACGAACAGCATTTTCGGCGGCGGCATAATGCTGCTGAAGGTCCCCGCCTTCAAGCGGAATATCGCCGCCATCAAAAATCGTGAAATCATCTAAACAGACAGAACACTGAAAATCGGCATCAAGCGATTGCCCATCAAGCAGAATCCGCGGGCTTGCCGCACGCAATGCAGCCGGGGCCGTCGACTGGTTATTCGGAAACTGATCGGCAAGATAGGGCTTGCCATTTGGAACGCCAAAGATAACCGCTTCGGCTTGCAAGTCTTGCCAATCGGTAACGACTGGAAGATTTACAAAGCTGTTTGCGGCGGGCGGGTTAGTTTTAGGAGTTTCGATCGTCATGATGATGTGATGCTTTGTCCGAGAGGGCGGTTTGGCAATGGCAAACATAGCCGGTAATGCTTTACAGCACCACCGGCCACAGAGTTTTAGAAGATTAGCTAACCACAGTTTGATAAAAAATCACAAAGGATAACATTCTGAGAAAAAGCAGGCTTTTCATTTACACATTTCAGTCTAGCATAATCCTGCTAAATAGCTTCGGGAAACGCGTCCCGCGATATGTCTCGATAAAGGATAATATTCATGACAGGCATCTCTGCTGATCCCTATTGGTGGCAGGCCGCACCGCCGCAAGATTTCCACATTGAGCAGTGGCCAGAACGTGCCGATGTGGTGATCATTGGCGGCGGTTATACCGGATTTGGCGCGGCCATTCCGCTTGCCCGCGCTGGGCTTGATGTTGTGGTTCTTGAACGCGATCAGATTGGGTCGGGTGCCTCAACGCGCAATGGCGGCATTACCAGCGGTAATCTGCGGCTGTCTTTTGACGATCTGGCCAAGAGATTTGGTGCGGATAAAGCCACAGCTTTTTACCAAGAAGCCAAAGCGGCACGGGCTGATCTGGCACAATTCATCATCAGCGAAAAGATTGATTGCGACCTACAGCAATCTGGACGATTGGTTGGTGCCTTGCGTCCCGAATCGCTTGACAGCATGAGACGTGACGCTGAAAGGCTAACCAAATTGCTTGATATTAAGGCAACGGTTTATGATCGCGCCAGTCTTCCTGATTATATTGATACATCGCGCTATTGCGGCGGCATGATACGCGACGATATTGGCGGCATTCATCCGGCGAAATTACTAGCTGGTATGTGCCAGATTGCGCGCCAAGCTTCGGTCAAAATCGCAACCCAGACAAAAGTGATTGCGGTAAGCCAGCAAAACACATCATCACCCGCCTCCAAATTTCGCATTGAGACTAGCCGCGGCATAATCCATGCCGGTCATGTTATCAGTGCCACAAATGCCTATACCGATGCCGGCCAACCATGGCTGCGCCGCCGCCTCGTTCCGGTGATTTCAGAAATGATCGCCACTGAAGAGCTTGGCGAAAACATGGTTCGAAGCTTGATGCCCGGATTAAATATGTATGGCGAGGCCCTGCAGCTTGGACACTATTACCGACCTTCGCCCGATGGAAAACGCATTTTGCTGGGCGGACGCCGCATGAGCCCTAATCCGGCCATGGCACGCAAAAGGCTGGTCCAGGGATTGACGTCAATCTTTCCCCAGCTTGTCGATATCACCATCACAAATCACTGGTTCGGGTTTGTTACCTTTCCGTTCGACCAGCTGCCAAAATTAGCGGTTCATGATGGGGTTATTTACCCATCGGGCTATTGCGGTTCGGGAACGGTTTGGGCGCGCTGGCTGGGTCAGAAGGCGGCGCATATGGTGCTTGCTGATCTTGATGAAAGCGCGTTTCAGGCAAGCGTATTTCAGGGAGTTCCCTTTCGCACAATGCCGTTTTATTCAGGCGATCCGTGGTTTCTGCCACTGGCAATGGGGCTTTATGCGATTCAGGATAAATTCAAAACAACGTCAAAATAACCTAGCTCTATCTCACCAAGCATTATAACGCCGCTTTTACGCCTAGTGGCCGGCGGCTTGATCCGGCGATACGGCGAAACGGTGTGGTGAAAACGGCGTCAGGTTCACCCGCGTTTGCCGCGCCATCGCCAGATCTGCCAAAGCTTCGCCAACTGCAGGGCCAAGCTGAAACCCATGCGCTGAAAATCCAAAACCATGAATTATGCCTGCTTGGCTGCCATTGCCGATGATCGGCAAATTATCTTTTGTATAACCCTCGATTCCAGCCCATGCTCGTAAAATGGCAACATCGCGCAAATGCGGAAAGACGCGCCCCGCAGTCATCACAAAACTGCTTAATCCGGCCGGAATGATTTGCGTCAAATTACGCGCCGCATCTGCAACACCACGCTTGCCACCGCCAATAACCATCGACCCGTTATCAAGCTGTTTAAATGACAAAGTGCCACCCATGACCCCGACAACAGATTGCAAAAACATCGGCTGGCGATCCGTAATCACAAGCATTGGCGCATACGCATCGATTGGTAAAACATCACCGGTCATTTCGGCAATCTGCGTCCCCCAAGCACCAGCACAATTGACCACAATATCAGTTTCGATCATGCCAGCATCGGTTGTCACCTGCCAATGTTCTCCCGATTTATCGATTGATGTAACCGTCACTGGGGTTCGGAATTGGGCACCAAGTGCCGCCGCCTTATCATGAAAGGCGCGAGTGATTTTCCACGGCAAGGCCCATCCATCGCCTTCAACCAGAACGCCGCCAAAAACCGATTTTGTAAGATGCGGAATACGGCAAAGCAGTTGGTCACGATCAATCCATGTTTCATGTTGGAATCCGGCACTATGTAATTGTTGTATACGCCGAAACGCAAGATCAGCCCCAGCATCATCAAGCGCGACCTTGACATAAAATTGCCGGTGAAACCCCCTATCGATGTCAAGCAATTGATCAATCTGGTTCCACCAATCCATTGACGCAACTGATAGGGGGATTTCCGCGATATCACGCCCAAGGCGGCGAACCCCGCCAGCATTGACCCCTGACGCATGACGTCCGACATGATCTTTTTCCAGAACAATGACAGATTGGCCGCGCTGACTCAAAAAAAACGCTGTCGCACAGCCTTGGATGCCCGCGCCAATAATGACAACAGGCCGCGTCGCAGCCATTCCAGTCAGTCTGGCCATGGTCCCTCGAGGCTGGCAAGCGCGGCAAGGGTGATTGGCTTTACCGGCGGACGAAGCCGGTAATAGCCGGTTTCAGCCATTGATTGACCAGTATGGGACGCAATCATTTCCTGAACGACCAAGCCGCAACCGCGCCCCTGACACCGCCCCATCCCCGCGCGGCAAAAGGCTTTTAGCTGGTTTGGGCCGCTGGCACCGCTAGCAAGAGCCGCATTGACACCGGCTTTGCTAACCGCCTCGCAACGACAGATGATTGTCTCGTCAGTCTGCGCCAAACGGAAATCTGCGGATGGCAAATAGAGCCGGTCAAGAAACGGGCGAATACTCAGATAATGAAGATGCCGCAATTTATAATATAGCTGCGCTAGAAAACGCGGCTTGCCACAGCGGGCAACAATCGCGCTTGCCGCCAATCGCCCAGCAATTGCGGCCGCCTTGGCACCGCCAATACCGCCGCCATCACCAGCAATATAAATCTGCTCATCAGACGATTTTCCCGTGACATCAATGACCGGCCGCCAGCAATGCGCCTGATGATCCCATTGATGCGCAAGCCCGGTTGCCATTGTCAGATTAACATTCGGCACAACGCCCTGATGCAAAAATATATGGTTGGCGTCGATATCAATTTTGTCGCCTGATGACAGGGTACAAGACACGCCTTGAGCCTGCGACTGGCCGATGATTTCAATCGCGCTTACTTTGGTGATTACCTCGGTGTTACGGCGGATATCACCAAGCCATTCCCGCCCCATCACCAGCATATCGGGTTGCAGTAATGCCAAAGGGGCGTATGGAATCGCCGATCGCCATTGTTTGCCACCGGTAATGTCAATAACAGCCCGAACCGCAAGCCCCGCTTTGATATATTGCCATGCGGTTAGATATAGAAGCGGGCCAGACCCAACAAATACCGCATCATCAGCCCCAAGCGCTGCTTGTTTTAACAAAGTTTGCGCCCCACCAACGCTCATCACGCCAGGCAATGTCCAGCCCTTAACCGGCATTGGGCGCTCAATTGCGCCAGTGGCAATGATGATGTAATCGGCGGTAATCAATTCGGCTTTGCCCCGCGAGACAAGCGCAATTTCATGCGTATTGGTAATTTGCCAAACCGTACAATCGGGTTGGTAAACAGCACCGCAATTGGCAAAGCTTTGGGCAAGCTCGGTGCCGTCATAATAGCTTTTACCAAGATAGGCAGGTGATGCTTCCTGATTAGCCAGCAAATTCCGGTAAACTTGACCGCCGCTACCTTTCTGGTCATCAATGACAATCGTCTCGAGACCGGCCTTGGTTGTTGTCAAAGCCGCCGCCATACCGGCAGGGCCAGCGCCAATGATAGCAATTTGAAAATGCTGATTTGCCATCTTCTATCCTGATACCTTGCCAGCGCTATCGGGCGCATTTTGACGCTGAACAATCATGCCATCGTGAACGGTAATCTGGCATGCCTGCTGATTCGGCCTGCCGTCAATTTTGACAAGACATTCAAAACACACACCCATCATGCAATACGGGCCACGCGGATCATTTTTTGCGGCAGTGCGGAATTTAACCTTGCCAGAACGCAATAATGCTGCAGCAAGGTTATCACCATCAAAAGCGGTTATCGCTTCACCGTCAAACTGAAGATGAACAATCCTACCCTTTTCTGGCATTGTCGATTTAAACATTGAACCGCCTCTGAGAAAACCCGTCAAGTTCTTGGCCTAAACCGGCCTCGGCAATATAGCCCGCAAGATCAAACGCATGTGCTGCCGATAATGTCACACCGCTATGACAAGATATGGCAAAGGCACCGGGCATTGCTTCAGATTGATCATAAATTGGATAGCCGTCTTTTGACATCACCCGAAGCGCGGCCCAACTTCGTACAACCCCAACATCAGCCAAGGCTGGCAAGGTTGCCAGTGCACGATCGGCAATCCCGCTAACAATATCAGGGCGAACACTGGTTTCAAATCCGGTATCCTCATGGCTGTCGCCAATCATCAACCCGCCTTCATCGGTTTGCCGCAAAAGTAAATTAGGCAATGCTATTTGCTGATCAAGCTTTTCAGTCACAATAATCTGCCCCTTTTGCGGCTTTAGCGATTGCTGCAAACCAACCATCGGGGCAAGCTCGGCATTTGCAAGCCCCGCCGCAAGGACAATCCTTTGGCATTCAAAATCACCTTTTGCTGTGCCAACGCGGATGCTATTTCCTTTTTTATCAATTCTGCGAACCGCGGCATTGGTAAGACAAACACCACCATGTCTGGTCAGACCGGTTTGCAATGCCCGCATCAGATAAAGCGGGTTTACATGCCCATCATGCGGACAATAGGCCGCCCCAACAACTTTTGGGCCAATGCCGGGCATGATCTCTTTCAGCGCAGAACGATCAAGCATCTCAAACTGGAACCGGCCATTTTGATGTGCGCGAAGATGATCCAGCTTTTCATATCTTTGTTGCATCTCGGCCTCGCTGAGGCATATGCTAAGGCCACCTTCTTGATGAAGGCCTAATGCTGGGCCGCCAGTTTCTAGCAATTCCCCGGCCAGCTTTGGCCATAGTTCGGATGATCGCATTGTCCAATCGGCGTAGGGCGGAAAATAAGCGCCCTTGCCCTGCACCCAGACAAGCCCAAAATTACCACGCGCCGCCCGCAAGGCGGTGTCTTCAGCGTCAAGCAACAACACTGACAAGCCACGGCGCGACAAGCCATAACCGATCGAAAGGCCTATCAAACCACCACCAGCAATAATGGCATCAAAATTGGATTTTATGATTTCGGTCATTGGAACCGCGTGATGCTGTAGGGTAACAGCGTTTCATGATCTATATTATTGGTGATGCAATCGGCGATTATCTCGCTGGTAGCAGGTGCCATGCCTAATCCATAATGCGAATGCCCAAAAGCAGCAATGATATTCTTGACACCTGGAATCGCGCCAAGACAGGGGAGGCTGTCGGGAAAGCTGGGGCGTGACCCCATCCACTCATCCGGATCAGAGCAGTTTAACTGCGGAAAAAGCTTTTTGGCCTGATCGGCAAATCGCCGCGCGCGCGCATAATTTGGCGCAGCTTCAAGGCCAGCAAATTCAGCCGTGCCAGCAACTCTGACACCGGCCTGCATCAAGCTGGCAACATATTTTCGGTCAGCATCCATAACCGAATGATTGATCGTAATGCCCGGATTGCGTAACACCAGATGATAACCACGCTCGGCCTCCAGCGGCAGTTTAATGCCAAATCTCGTCAGCAACTGACATGACCAAACGCCTGCTGCCAACACGATTTTTTTGGCCGTAACCACACCTTGGTCAGTAACAAGCTGGCAACCACTACCCTGATCGGGATGGATTTCGTAAACCTTTGTTCGAATGTGATTCGCGCCTTTTGCCAATGCCTTTTCCGCCAATGCAATGCCAATCCCCGCAGGGTCACTTGTACGCCCCTGCTGTTTGATCAGAATGGCAGCCTTAAAATCATTGGCAATATGCGGTTCAATTTCCTTTAAGGCGCGCTTGTCAATCAGTTCGATTGGCACCTGACGCGCTTGGCGCAATTGCCATCCAAGATGGTCAAGCGACGCCGCTTTTGGATCTCGATAGACATGAACATACATGGAATCGCAAACAAGCTGTTCTTGTCCGGTCCCGGCAAGCCGCTTTTTATAGGCGGCAACACTACCTCTGCTCAAACGGAACAGACCATCGGCAACCGGATCAAGCCGTTCGGACCGTCCTGCCGCCAGAAACCGTAAAACCCACGGCAATAACTTTGGTAAATGCCCAAGGCGGACCGAAACGGGCCCTTCGGGGTCGATCAACCAGCGCGGCACCTGTTTCCACAAGCCCGGCATTGATTGCGGAACACAGGTCCAAGGCGAGATGACACCAGCATTGCCATAGCTGGTTTTACTACATACCGGCGCAGGATCAAAAATCGTAACCTTCATGCCACGTTCAGCAAGTTCAAGCGCAGTACAGACCCCAATAATTCCAGCCCCAACAACAGCAACATCAATCCTGCTTTCCAGCAATGTCATTTGTTCTGTTCCCCTTCATGCCGATCGCCGCGTGATGATGGCGCCGATATCACCAGAAAGCGGATTTCTTCATCGCTCTGATTAATAATTGCATGACCGGTTTTAGGCGGGATATGCAAGGCCATGCCAGTGTCAATCTCAACAGTCTGGCCATCAGCAAACTGCATCACCGCGCTCCCCAACAGCATGTAGAAACATTGCGCTGCTTTATTGTGATGATGATGTTTTTCGCTGCAGCCAGGTGCCAGCGTTTCTTCAATCACAAGCAAGCCTTTGGTCTCGACAAGTGGCCAGCCAACACCACCATCACCCCAATGATAAGCAGTCTGCGTATCGCGCGATGCCGGATGCATCAGGTCACCCCTGGATGCGACTCCCGGATGAAATAGCGTGCATAAATTTGCCACACCAAAACCGGCGATGCAAAGATGAGTGAATAAAGAGCCGCAGTCGCACTTGGAGAGACCAAAAGCAAACCAGCCAATGCAAATACGACACGGCTTGGCCCATTCATTGAAACTAGAAAATAACCTGCGACTGATGCGGAAATCATAAACACACCCAAAGCACATGTAATGGTTGTCTGGAAAAATTCGGCATAGGTGAAATAATCATCAAGAACAATTAACATTGCCGGTGAATAGACAAACACCATTGGTACCAACAGCTTGCCAATCCCCAAGGAAAAGGCCGAAAGCCCAGTTTTGAACGGGTTTGCGCCAGCAATACCAGCCGCCGCATAGGCCGAGGCGCAAACTGGCGGTGTTATCTCAGAAATCACGCCGTAATATAAAACGAATAGATGCGCTGCAAGCGGCGGAACACCGAGCCCTGACAAGGCTGGCTGAGCCACGGTTGCCAACATCACATAAAGCGCTGTTGTTGGCAAACCCGCCCCCATTAAGATGCAAGTTATCGCGATTAACACCAAAGAAATAAACAGCGTGATATCATCCAATGAGAAATCAATCAGCGGAATATAACTAAACCAACCTTGAACCGCTTCACCCATGCCAAGCGCACTATTGGTCACCATAAACCCTAGGCGAAAACCGAGACCAGTCGCATTCACCACGCCAACAACGATGCCAATTGCCGCACAAACCGCGCCAACCGACAAGGCGTATTTCACACCTTGCGATGCCCCTGCCAGCAAATCGCCAACCCCGATGCGGTGGTTAGGATTGATAAAGCCAACAACCAAAATAGCGGTGATGCCCCAAAACGCCGCCATATGCGGTGAATAGCCAGAAAATAAGACATAAATCAACACGACAAGCGGGATAGCTGTCATCCAACCTTGCTTGAGCACTGCCAAGAATTTGGGTATTTGGTCAGAACGAAGGCCTTTCAGACCTAATTTTTTAGCTTTAAAATGGACAATCGACATAACCCCAATGTAGTGCATTGCCGCAGGCACTGCTGCTGCAATCACCACTGTGGTATATGAAATTTCAAGAAATTCAGCCAAGACAAAAGCCGCGGCACCCATGATGGGCGGCGTAATTTGCCCACCAGCACTCGCAGCAGCTTCCACGCCGCCTGCAAAATGTCCGGGATAACCGCTTTTTTTCATATTAGGAATGGTCAACGAACCAGTCGAAACGGTATTGGCAATTGACGATCCCGAGATAGTGCCAAACAAGGCTGAAGATACAACCGAAACCTTTGCCAGCCCGCCTGTATACCTGCCTGCAGCAACGGTAGCCAAGTCAACAAAGAATTGCCCAAGGCCAATGCGTTGGGCCAAAACGCCAAACAGTACAAAGTGGAACACCACTGTAGAGACAATCCACAGAGTAACTCCGTAGATACCAAGATCAGGGAAATACATGTTATTTACAAAAAGTGACCAGCTCAGACCAGGATGCTTCATGATTTGAATGGGAATTGATTGCCCAAATATCGCGTACGCAGTAAATAACAGAATAATGATCGGAACAATTATACCAATTGTACGACGGACCGCCTCTAACAGCACAAAAATCAAAACTGTTCCAAAAAACACGTCAATTGGCAGGGGAACACCCATGCGCAACACTTGTTCAGGCACGACTAAGCTCAACCCCAAAAAATTGAACTCAAACCCATACCAGCTAAAGCCGACATAAAGCGATGCTGTTACGCCAGCAATCATTAACAGCCAGTCATAGATCGGCACCCCAGCAAAACTCCACCAGGGCTGTGCATCTAGTGGACTTGATTGGGTTCGTTTGAATGCAGGAAACGAGATAAAAATTAAAATAAGAACGCCGGACATATGAGCACCCATATGCCAATAGTCAACCGGTACGCCAATGCCAGAGGTAATGTAATGGTAAAGAGCAAAAATTATGCTAAATGAAAAAACAAATTTTGATAGCCAAGCACTTATTGGCCGCGTTGAAAGAGAGTCATCGTACTTGCTCTCAAGCGATAAGGCGCGCTCAAGACTGAATCTTTCCATGACTTACTTCCCCTGATTGAGCTGCGGTTTTCAATAAATGTATCTGTTAGGGCGGCACACGACCGCCCTAACAAAGAATGTGAAATTACATTAAGCCAGCTTCTTTATAGAAACGCTCGGCGCCAGGATGTAATGGAATCAACACGCCTTTCAAAGCTGTTGACGGTTGAATAGCCTTGCCCTTCGGATGGCCTTTATCAAGCAGATTACGAGTGTTCTTGTTCCACAATGCTTTTGTTATGTCATAGATAAGGTCGGCAGGCTGATCAATTGATGTTATCAACTGGCCATTCACCGCTACAGTACTAACGTTATAGCCAATATTTTCATAGACGCCCGCTTCAATGACGTCTTCGACATAGTAAGGGATGATCTTATTGATGGCCTTTTGCTCATCAGCTGAAAAGCTGTAAAGATCAAAGCCTTTGGTTGAACCAAGCTGGATCAAAGATGAGAGCGGTGTACCAGCAGCATAGAAGAATGCATCAATCTGGCCATCAGCAAGACGCTGTGCGCTTTGCCCAACATTCAACTCATATTCATCGGCTTTAATGTCATAATGCTTAAGGATCATACGAACAGATACCTGCGTTCCAGAGCCCGCGGCAGCCACCCCAACCTTCATACCATTAAGATCTTTAAGGCTGTTCAGCTTTGTTCCCTTTTTCAACACCAAGTGCATGCTCTCTGGATAGAGATTTGCAATGACGCGGATCTTGTCTTTTTTATTGTTCACAAACTTGCCTTCGCCCTTATAGCTTTGAACTACAGTTTGCGCCCCCGCTAGACCGGCATCAAGCGAGCCTGCCTGAATGGCGTTGGCGTTGAAGACTGATGCAGTTGTTGAAACAGCAATCGCGACCAGACCAGGAACACCGCAGCTGCCGCCTTTGTCACAAGGACGCGAGCCTGGCGGGTTTGAAATTGCGTTCGCAATCAAACCACCAATCGGGTAATAAGTGCCACCAGTTCCACCGGTGCCAATACGAAAAAATTTCATGTCTTGCGCCTGAGCTACACTGCCCATTGCAAGCAATGAAACCAAAGCTGTTGCAAATAGCTTGCTTAAATATTTCATGGGTTCCTCCACTATAGTTACGTCAATCAGTAAAGCATTTGCGGCCAAGTGCTTTTACAGCCTTTTTTCAGCCAAACGCTTCGCCAAACAAATAAAGGAAATGGCCTGAACCCAAATGATCCATATCTAGATCCGACATTTCTCTATTTGCCAAATTTTCAGCATCATTCAACATGACACTGGTTTGAATAACCTTAGAGCGAGATTTTCCATTACAACTAATTATAAATTATTCTAATTTCATAAATAATTCTTATGGGTTATCATATGATATAAAATAAAAAACAAAGGGCTCCAGATGATTAGTTTATGGCAGATGACCGTCATTCGCGAAATTATGAAGACCGGTTCAATTTCTGCCGCGGCGCGGCAATTAGGGCGAACCCAACCGGCTCTAAGCGCAACCGTCAAAGAGCTTGAAAGAAACATGAATTACCAATTATTTGAGCGTCAGAAGGGTCGTTTAATTCCCGTTCCTGAAGCTTTTTTTCTACTCGACAGAGCCAATGAAATTCTGGAGCAGGTTGACGATCTTAATCAATTATTAAAATCAGGTGGTGAGGCAACTCCAACAAAAATAAATGTCAGTTCGATGCCAGTTTTTGGGGATCATTTCTTGCCAAGCATCATTGCCGACTTCTCAAAAAAACACCCAAAGGCCAATTTTCAAGTTGCGGTTCAAGGATCGCCTGAAGTCATTTCCAGCATGGAAACACAGCGATTTGATGTTGGCCTCGCCGAGCGCGGCAAAGAAAATGATTTAATTCACTGTCGGCGCTTTGACGTTGATTGCGTTTGCGCCTTACCAAAGGGGGATCCGCTTTTGGCAAAATCGGTGATCGAGCCGACAGATTTGGCAGGCCGCCCCTGCGCCAGCTTTTTGCCCGAACATCACATTGCCAAGGCACTTAAGGCAGCTTTTGATAAAGCTGGTGTCGATTTTGATCCAAAATTCCAGATGCAGAATGGCGCTGCCCAATATGAAATTATCGGATCAGGCGCGGGCTTTGGCGTTTTTAGCCCGTTAAATGCATGGATTCACCGCCGTCTTTGGTCGAATAATAGCGATATTGTCTTTCGCCAATTTGTACCAAAGATCACCTATCAATTTTCGATCATCACGCCAAAGCGCCGCCCGTTATCACGTGCAGCAATGGCCTTTGCGGGCGCACTTGAAGCAGCCGTTATACAGATGCTTAATGAAGCACAAGACCATATTAATGACGCCCCTATTCGGGGATAATGATATAATCAATGCGGCGGTTAAATCAGGCGGGGTTGTGCGTCATTGAATTTGCGGCGCGGTCTATTTGGAGCCGGTTTACGGCTTCCTAATTTTTGATAGACCAAACGTGCCATTGCCTTGAATTGATCGCTTCTCCGGACGGCATAGATGCGTTCACGTGCTTTGCGCATGGCCGCTGCATTCTCGACAATGGGCAATGGATAATCACGCCCAATGACCCAGCCAGTCGCCGCAGCCTCAACCGGCGGCATGGCCTGCGGCTGGTGAATCCATTGTGATGGCAAATGCGCCAGCTCAGGCACCCAGCGGCGGATGAATTGCCCATCAGGATCATGATCAATTGATTGTTTGACCGGATTATAAATGCGGATTGTATTGATACCCGTCACCCCCGATTGCATCTGGAATTGGCTATAATGAATACCAGCTTCATAATCGGTAAATAATTGTGCCAGATAGGGCGCGGTTAGCCTCCAATCTAGCCATAGATGATAGCTGGCAAAGCTGACCAGCATCGCCCGCATCCGAAAAGTGATCCAACCTTGATGGATCAGCGACCGCATACAGGCATCAATCATCGGATAGCCGGTTTGCCCCGCTTTCCATGCAGCCAGATAGGACGCTTTACGACTAGCATCTTCATCCGTATCATCACGAACCTTTTCATAAAGTGGGTGCATCGCCGCCCATTCAATATCTGGCTGGTCTTCAAGCTTTTGCATGAAATGACAGCGCCAAGCCAGCCGTGACATCACCGCACGGCAACCACGGCGTTTGGCTGGTGTGATATTATTCTCTGGATTGCCCAGATAATTGCGAATGCTGGCCTCAACTTCACGCGATGACACCGTTCCCCATGCCAGATGTGGCGATAATCGCATTGATGTATCCGGCCCTTGTGATGGCGAGGCAAGGTTCTTGATATAGAATTGACTTCGGTCTTGCAGAAATGAGGTAAGCAAGGCAATGGCCGCTTTGCGCCCACCAGTTTGCACATGCGGCTGACAGGCGGTTTTTCCACTTGCAAACAATTGGTCAAGAGCTGCCTCAAAAAGTGGGTCATGTTTTTGCGGGATCGCCTCACTTTGCAGCAAGGGCAAAGCTGGCAGGCTGGCAGGGCGTGGAATCCGGCTTGCCTGCATGCGTTGATCGCGGATCGCCGCCCAATCATTACGGTTTTTCAACCGGCGAACAATGCCATTTGCCGGTGATTCTCGAAATGGTATTTTCGCCTGCTGGCAATAGGCATGCACTTTTCGGTCACGTGCATAGGTCCATGCATCGCCGGTTTCTTCATGCGCATAAATCGCCTGAATTTCCAAATGGTGCGACAGCTCATCCAACACATCTATCATCTCGCCAATGCGTAAAATCAACCGCTGCCCGAGCGCTGCAAGGTTGGCATTCAGCTCGTGAAGACAGTCATTCACAAAACACCAATGCCGCCGTGATGAAGTTGGCAGTCGCCAATAATCCGGCTCGACAACAAAAAGCGGCAAAACAAAATCGGCATCATGCGCCGCATTAACCAGCGGCGCATGGTCAAACACACGGAGGTCACGTTTGAACCAGACAATGATCACTTTGGGCTGCATGGCCGGATATTAACACTAACGCATAAAAACTTTCAATTGATCTGGTATTGCCACCCCAAAGATTGTGTCAGCTTGTCCGATCACCCAATCAAATTCGCCTTTACCTTCTAGTTTTCTGTGGTTAAATCTTTTTCACCTTCCGTTTTGAAAGCAATCTGTCATGACCAAAATTTCTGCTGATCTTCTTGAAAATATTCGCGGCCAATTTGCCCAGATTGATAGCTGTCCAGTTCAAGGGCCACGCGTTTTCTTTGAAAATGCAGGCGGCGCCCTGACGCTTAGCAAGATCGTTGACACATCGGCAAAATATGCGGCAATCCCCGATAATCAGGGCCGTGACAATCCAGGCTCGCATGAGCTGGTTCGCGTCATCGACAAGGCCAAACAAGATTTGCGCGCTTTTATGAATGCGCCAAAGGGGCAGTTTTTTGTTGGCGAAAGCGGTACTGAACTGATTTTCCGACTGGTTATGAATGCCTGTCTTGGCACGGCAAAAGACGGGGTTGTACTTGGCTCGACAATCGAACATCCTGCAACCAGAAGCGCATGTGCGCGCTGGGCACCGATTGGTGGCAAGAAACATGTTCTGATCACGCATGATGATGCCAAAGGGCTTGTCACAGCTGATGCCTATGCAAGCCATATTTCAAAAGACACACGCGTTGCCACGATTTTGCACACATCACCTGTCACCGGCATGGGCATGGATGTGGCCGTCATTGCCAAAACAATCCGCGCGGTTAGCCCTGATTGTTTTATCATTGTTGACGGTATCCAGCATGCCGCCCACGGGCAGATTGATATCAGCGCCTATGATGTCGATGGCTATGTCATTTCGCCCTATAAAATGTTTTCGCGGCATGGCTATGGCCTTGCGTGGATTTCTGACCGTATGGCCGCGCTGCCGCATGACAGCCTTGTTGATGGGCCAGCCGAAAATTGGGAACTTGGCACGCGCGATACCGGTGCCTATGCCACCATGTCTGATGTTGTTGACTATATTGAATGGCTTGGCAGTCAGGTATGTGACAGCGATAATC
>JADHOU010000012.1 GCA_016778825.1 Candidatus Puniceispirillum sp.
TTTGGGGACAGGTTGAAAATGGCATGGATGCTGTTCAAAAGCTGGCAGTTGGTGAGCCGCCTGCCGAACCCGATCAGATCATTTCAGCAAAATTAATTGATTAGGCAAACGCCAATCACATGATAGCAAAACCAAAGCCGGACTTATGTCCGGCTTTTTTGCATCCCACGTCAAAGCAACCGTATCAAGAGAACCCATTATCAAAACGCCCCAGTATCAAGACGCCCAAATGTTACGGTGCCGGAACGGCAAGCCGCGCCACCCGCGCCCGTGTTGTAAAATAAACCGCAATCCCGATCCATATCAGCCCAAAAGCCACTAAATCACGTGACATAAATCCCTCGGAAAAAACCACCACGCCAAGCAAAAGCTGCATGGTGGGATTGCTGTAAAACAACAGACTTGCCATCGTCATATTCAGCGCACGATTGCCCTTTAAAAACAGCACAAGCGGCAAAACCGTAATGCCACCAGCCAGCAGCGCCAGCGCAATATTGACCGCACCACCGCCAAAAAATGGCACTTGCCCATTTGCCGCCATCCACAATAGAAAACCAATGGCAAAGGGCAGTAAAAATAGGGTTTCAATAAACAGCCCTTGCAATGGATCCATATCGATCCGTTTTCGAGTGACAGCATAAAGCGAAAAGCTGCCTGCTAGCGCCAAAGAAATCCATGGCACATCCATAATCATCATCGCTTTTGCCATCACGCCAAGACAAACAAGCCCAATGGCAAGCCACGCCCATTTATCAAGCCGTTCGCCAAGCACAAGAATGCCAAGCAACACTGTACAAAGCGGATAAATGAAATAGCCAAGCGCTGCCGACACCACCTGTTCGGTTTGCACGGCATAGACATAAATCCCCCAATTCAGGGATAAAAACAATGTTGTGATAAAAAAATTTAATAAATTCTTGGGTTGTTTGATAGTGACCCAAATCTCGCCAAGCTGACCCGCAATCCAGCAAATGACAAACAGCAACACAGCCGACCAAAGCGAACGATGCGCGACAATTTCATAGGGATCGTCAGCGTCAATGAATTTGATGTAAAGAGGAACAATTCCCCATAAAATTCCAGCACTTAGCGAAAAGAAAATACCTGCCAGACTGTTTTTCTTGGGATTTTCCATAAATCGGCATCCACTACCAAATTACGACATTCATTAATCGTTTAGATTGAAATCGAGCCATCACTTTAGGCGTTGTCATCACTCCATTTTTACGCAGACAAACGGCCCCGACGCCAGCACTCAAGCCATCGACGATCATTTATTGTTTGACTTTATATATCGCTGTTCCCATATGTATTTTGCCGAAAGGGCTTTATGAGACTAGAATCCAACGAAGGTTCGATGCCACATAGAAGTCGTGTTAAAAAGATAATGGGCTGCGATCACCGGCAGATCAAGGCTGAAGTTGGAGACTAGATAATATGGCACAGGGTACTGTGAAGTGGTTTAACACCCAAAAAGGTTATGGCTTTATTAATCCGGATGACGACGGCAATGATGTATTCGTACATATCACTGCTGTCCAGAATTCAGGCCTGAACGGTTTGAACGAAGGTCAGAAAGTATCTTACGAACTCGAAGAACAGCGTAACGGCAAAATGGCCGCTGTTGGTCTTTCAGTCGTCGAATAAGCTATCGCCTTTTGCGATATAACAAATTGTACTTTGGGCATGTTAATCATGAACTAAATGCAGTTGGGTCGCCCAATAATTTGGGGCGACCTTTTTTTACTATTAAAGCTCGGCCGGATTGGACGGCAGCGCACCAGGATCATGAATCCGATAGCGAATCACCAGATAATGAAGCATCCCACTCCATAAGGGCGGCAAGAACAGGCTTTCCGTAATCACCGCCAGCAGGAAATCTGCTTCAAAACTCGAAAAATGCCCAATGCGACCCCGCTTGTTGTCAAAACAAAGCTAAATTCGCCGTTTTGTGGGGTAACAAGTGATGGCACAAGTGCCCGTCCCGTGGGTTCGCCGCCAATGGTTAAAAGCGCCCATCCAAGAAGGGTTTTGCGTAAATTTGTATGGGCAAAGCGCCAACCCGGCAAAAAACGCACAAAATACAGGCGATAATCCAATATAGCCAGTCACGCTTGCCGCCAGAAAACAAATACCAAAGCTGAACAGGATCGCCAGTTCGACATTACCTTCCAGCAGCATTTCCATTTGCAATCTTTGGCGGGCAGTTTTGCCAACCCATATCAGCAAAGCCGCTAATATCAGTAATGCAATCACCACTCGCACCAGCAATAATGGCCATTGCTGAAACACATCGGCGGCCGATTGCGCAAAAACCAGCATCGGCGCAACCGCGATATCCTGCGCCACCAGCACTCCAACGGTAAGCTGCCTGCATGGGTGCGCGGCTCTGGCCAAGCCCTTACAATACCCATCAAAGCCACCGCGGTTAATGATAATGTCAAAATAAAACCAATCAGCAGGAGTTGCGGCAATGTCCAAGTGAAATAGGCATTCACCGACAGCGCCAAAAGAATAAAACAGCAAATCTGGCCAAACGTCGCAATCACCGCCGGTCGCAAAACACGTAAAAAAGCAATAACCAATAATTCAATGCCAATGATAAACAGCAGCAAAATCACGCCAAATTCGGCAAGCAATTAAATTTCATCCGAATAATCAACAAGGCCAAGCCTCGCAGGCCCCAGGGCCAGCCCAGCCAAAATACAACCAATCAAGGGCGACTGTTTGAGCCAGCGCAGGGTCAAGCCAAAGCTAACCGCGCTTAGCATCAAAAATGTTGTTGTTAATATTTCGCTTTCATGGGCATGCATGTCTCAACTCTAGTCAAATTCATGATTAAATTAAACGAATTTAGGCAATGATTTAGCATAGGAAACAGTATCAAAAGGCAACGCCAATTACCAAACAGACAATCGTGCTGGCAATCTTGTTTATGCGAAATGGCCAATTCAGGGTGAACTGCCATGGCATGACCATTTTCATGCCCCTCTCACGCAATCAATCACTTAATCAATCACTTCATAACTTGCGCAATCCTCAGGCAATCCTAGAGAAAGGGAAGCGGGACGATTCTGGCTGACCGCGAGCCATCAGCCATGTGGATAGTTACCATTTGTCCCTTGTCAATCACGGCGGTTGACACCATTCCAACGCCAATATTTTCGCCAACGCGGGGTGAGTAAACACAAGCGCTGACATAGCCAGCATTTTCCCCATCAATGCTAACGACAAGCCGGTCTTCATTTGTTGCGACAAGGGCGGGGCCATCAATGATGAACCCCATGAACCGGCGGCTGATACCTGCCTTTTTCAAGGCAATCAGCGCATCCTTGCCAATAAAATCATGCGGCTGGTCGAGCGCGATGAATTTATCCATGCCAAGTTCAAATGGGTTGGTTCTGGAATCAGTATCAGCACCATAGGAAATCAGGCCGCTTTCAATCCGTTCGATGTAATTTGGCGTCCCCGGCCCAATATCATAAGGCCTGCCAGCTTCGGCAACACGCGCCCACAAATCATCGCCACGGCTGAAGTCACGAAGATACAACTCATAGCCGCCTTGCTTTGACCAGCCAGAGCGCGCCACAACAAGCGGAATGCCATCAAGTTCAGTGACGCGAAATCCAAAATATTTCAGTTCACGTACCCAATCACCAAACAGCTCAGACACAACATCAACTGCCTTTGGCCCCTGAATGGCAAGCGGCGAAACATCCGGCTCATAAACATCGACATCCAGCTTTAACGTGCCAGCAACCGCGCTTGCCCATAATTGAATATCGCTATCGGCAATCGACAGCCAGATTTCATCCTCAGCCACTTGCAGCAATACCGGATCATTGATAATTGCGCCGCTGTGATTGCAGATCGGTACATATTTTCCCTGCCCAATGACCAAACCATCAAGATTGCGCGGGGTCAGCAACCGCGCCAATGCCAGCGCGTCCGGCCCTTTCAGCGCAACTTGCCGCTCAACCGCAACATCCCACATTGCAACACCATTGATCAGCCGGTTATATTCAGCCACCGGATCGCCATAGCTTGTTGGCATATACATGTGATTATAGACACTAGCCGCGGCCAGACCGGCCTTACAGCTCGACTGAAAAAACGGGCTTTTGCGAACCCGCGCACCAATGGATAATTGTACCGCCATGACAGCCTCTCAAAAACAGATGGTATTACCGCGCTCGTTCGGCGAGATAGTGCCATAAGTTAGGCCAAAACAATTATTCCCTTTACGCCATCTTATCGGCTGTTTTTGTTCAAATGCGCCCTATTGAAAAAAATCGGCGAGTTCGGCAGCAAATTGATCAGCCGCTTTCACGTCAATATCAAGATGGGTAACAAGCCGGATCAGACGATCACCACCGCCAAGCAGAATGCCGCGCGACGCGAGATGCGCCCGAAGCGGGTCTGCCGCCCCTTCGGGAACCGTCATAAACAACATATTTGTTTCAACCAGATCAGCATCAACCGTGATTGGTCCAATGTCATTTAATTGATCGGCAAGTCGCCGTGCCATCGCATGATCGTCGGCAAGCCGGTCAATATGGTGATCAAGCGCATAAATGCCTGCCGCGGCCAGAATGCCAACCTGACGCATGCCGCCGCCAACCAATTTGCGCATCCGGCGCGCCCGCGCAATAAAATCATGCGCGCCAACAAGAACCGATCCCGCCGGTGTACCAAGCCCCTTTGATAAACATAAGGACACGCTATCAACCGAATCAACAATCTGCTTGGCGGGCACGCCAAGCTTGATCGCGGCATTCATCAGCCTTGCTCCATCAAGATGCACGCCAAGCCCACTATCTTTTCCAGCTTTAGCAAGGCCAGCAATAACCCCCACATCATGGACATGACCAGATATAGTATTTTCAAGACATAGCAAACGGCTAATCGGACAATGCGGATCATCCGGCTTAACGGCCTTGGTGATTTGCGATGGTGTCATTAAACCGCGATGGTCGGTTCCAATCGCCTCCATCATCACGCCGCCCAGAACCGAAACCCCACCAGCCTCATAACGATGAACATGATAGCAATCACCGACCAGCAATTCATCACCGCGCTGGCAATGCGATAAAAGCGCAACAAGATTAGACTGGGTACCACTCGCAACAAACAGGCCAGCCTGTTTGCCAAGAAGCGTGGCAACCTTGTCTTGAAGTTCATTAACCGTGGGGTCATCCCCATAAACATCATCACCCACTTCGGCTGTTGCCATGGCTTGGCGCATTGCCGCTGTTGGTTTTGTTACAGTGTCGCTTCGAAGATCGATAAATGCCGTTTTGTTATGCAAGGCCGCGTCCTGATAATTCATTTTTCATTCCCCGCTGCAACAAAACCTTTGAGATCAAAATCGCCATTGCCAACATCGTCAGGATCAGGCGACAGTCCAAGATCAAGACATTTTTTGCCAAGCATATAGCCCGCCGGATCACGAACAGCCTCAACCGCGGCCAATTTCCCATTGTCGCCATAGCTCCAGACGGAAAAACCCCCTTCGCGTTTTCCAGATCGCAGTTTATGGCGAAGATCGGGCGATGCCAGCGGCACAATACCTGCCGATTGCAGACGAACATCAAATTGTTCCGACCAGAACCACGGCGCTGTTATTGCCGGTTGGGCAAGGCCGCAAATGGCAGCCGCAGCGCGCGTCGCGGTCATTTGCGCATTATCAACCGATTCGATTCGCAAAGCCGCCCCATCAATCAGGGCCACATCACCTATCGCAAAAATATCCTGAACCGAACTTTGCATCATTGCGTCAACCAGAACGCCATTGCCCACCTCAATTCCCGCTGACGCTGCTAGATCCAGATCAGGTAGAACGCCAATCCCAACCAGCAGTAATTCAGCCGCAATCTGGCGACCATCATCAAGCTGCACACCACTAAAGGCACCGTCTTTTTGCAGAATGTCCCGACAATTTGCGCCAATATGCAGCCCAACATCATGGCTTTGATGCAATTCGGCAAAAAACGCCGAAATCTGCGGGCTTGCCACCCGCGCCAACAGCCGGTCAGCCATTTCGATCACATCAACGCGAAGTCCAAGCTTGGTCAAGCTTGCCGCAACTTCCAGCCCTATATAACCGCCGCCAATCACCACCGCATGCTGGCGACCCGAAACCGCCTTGCGCAAAGCATGAGCATCATCAGGATGGCGAAGCACAAACACCCCATCAAGACCCGCTGCCACCGCAAGCTGTCGCGGCACCGCCCCAGTGGCAAGCACCAGCTTGTTATAGCCATGCTGACTGCCATCATCGAGATTTAGCTGTTTTTGCAGCGGATCAATCGACACCGCATCCCGCCCATCAAGCAATTCAATATCATGTGCGGCAAACCAATCGGGTCGCCGTAAAAGAAATTTGGCATCATCTTGACCGTCAGCCTGCAAAAAAGCCTTTGATAATGGCGGGCGTTCCAGCGGCGCACCAACCAGCCGGTCAATGATGTAAATTCGGCCAGCATAACCATTTGCCCGCAATTGTTCAGCGCAGGAAATCCCTGCATGACTGGCACCGACGATAATAATTTGATCCGTCATGGAAATCCTACCCGCAAATTCCAGAGTTAACGCAAAGACCACCGCGCCATTAAGGCAGGTAATTGATCAATCCTGCCAATAACATTCTCGTGATGAATATCTTTATGTGGACGGTTGTCAACGCTGTCGGCAATACAGATGAAACCACCAGCCTTTGCCGCAATGGCCGCACCATAATCAGCCATCGTATCCCCAACCATAATGCTTGCCGCTGGCGTCACACCGGCAATCTGGCAACAATGCAAAAACCCATGCGGCCCGGGTTTTGATCCAAAGCCGCTATCCGCACCAACCACCGTGCAAAATAAATCCAGAACGCCTATATCCTGCATGTTTCTTTTGGCGCTGCTTTCACTGTCATTGGTCAAAATCGCAAGCTGATAGCCATCCTTGTGAAGCTGGCGAAGCGGCGCTTCAACCTCGCCTTTTGGCACGGTTTGATTACGCCCATGCCGATCGACCAATATTTGCACATCCTGCTTATAGCGATCATCCTGATCAAGCTTGATCATATGGCTTGGTAGCATTTTTTGCCAACAGCTGCGAATATCGGCAAAAGAACCGGCGGCAAAAATACCGCGTGAGTCAATTTGGCCGGCAGCTTCATCAACGCCAATGGCCGCCAGCAATTCAACCCCACCAATATCTCCATCCCAATCATCAGGAATACGGCTTGCCGTATAATGCGCCAAAGCTCGCGCCACCGGTAGCCATGTCGCCTCCAGATCAAGGATCACTCCATCCTTATCAAACACGATTAACTCAGTCATCGATGTCCACAGCCCATAAACGGAACTCAATAAATGCGGCCCATAAAATGGGCGGAAAATCTCTTGCCGCCCAGAGTGACCGATTTTGGCGCCATGACCAAGCTGCTTTTGCAAAATAACGCCAATCATGCGCGCGCCACTGATTCACGCGCCACTCATTCATTGGCAACGACAAAGCTTCGCCCGCCAAGCCGCGCATAGGCGGCCATGATCTGCCCGTCATCAAACATTTGGCGAGCGAGACTAGCACCGGCGGCAAGCGCATGATCAATTTCATCGGTGCTTAAAGGACCAACATTAACCGTGACAAGCCGGTCTTTTAAATCACTATCCGGCACAAGGCTAACCGCAGGCTGGCGTGTAATTGCCGGTGACGATATGGTGATCGCATTGGCAATCAAACTGGCGGCAACATCGGCAGCCGCCGCATTTTGCGCCAGCACGGTAACCGAATCTGCAATCCCAAGTGACAGGCTTCGCCCCCGCCAACCACTTGTCGCAACACCACCAATGCGATCATGGTCATGCAGCCTGATCCGGCCATGAAGGGGCATATGCCCGCCACTGCTGCCCGAAGCGGCCATCGCAAAATCGCTAAGATAGGTGTCGCGGTCATCGGCAATGCCGATATCAAAAAAGGCATCCTTGCCGAGATAGAGCGCAATATCACCGCCATTATTGACCGAAGCCCGATCGAGCTGATTGCCCATTGCCAGCAAAATTTCATCAGCAACGCTTCCCGCTACAGCAATCATTGGGGTGATGAAATCAGCCTTGTCATGGCGCAGCAAATGCGGGCTGATCGCCGCCGCCATGCGTTTGGCAACAGGGCCTTTCAGGCGGTTGATGGTGTTGGAGTCGGCGGGCAATCGCAGCATCGTCAATTCATCGACTAACCGATCAAGAAGGCCACAAAACGCATCGGCGGCGCAGGCATAGGCGGCGGCGACTTCGGCTTTGTCGCCTTCAGCGGTGATGATTAAATCAATCGGCCCATGTTGAAGATGTAATCGGTGATCAAGCCAATTTGCCATTGCCCCGCTTGGCATTCGAACCGGTTGCCCCACCACCGCAGGCAGATTCGCCGATAAAACAGGCGGGCGAGCGGTT
This sequence comes from Candidatus Puniceispirillum sp., assembly GCA_016778825.1. Classification (GTDB taxonomy): domain Bacteria; phylum Pseudomonadota; class Alphaproteobacteria; order Puniceispirillales; family Puniceispirillaceae; genus UBA3439. The sequence goes on from JADHOU010000012.1 coordinate 8,442, forward strand.
GCGGCGGCTGACGAAAGCATGGCCTATCGCCTTATTGGCCAAGGATTTAGTGGCTTCTGGGCAAATCGCTTTTTGCCGGCAAGATCGTGATCATTTTGTGGCCCAACTTTGCCAGCCAGAACATCATCAATCGACATGATATGATCAACATGGCCGCCAAGAGCGATATAATCATCTTTGCGCATGGTAAATTCAATTGGCGCAACCAATGCTGGGGTTGGCACATAGCCAAACGCATTTTCGGGAAGGCTTGTCACATCAACCATCAGCGTGATGCCGCCGCCAGGCCAGATAAAGACCGGCGCCCCGCCACAAGTAACCCGCGTCAATGCATCTTTGACCGAACGTGTTAGCATCACCGGATTTTCGGTTACACCCGCACGAAGCGACCCGCCAGCCCCACCCATGAAACTGACCGAGGTTAATGCCGGTTCGCAATTTTCCTCAATCCGTTTGATTGACGGTTGCAACCGCGCCGGCATGGCGGTTTCAACAGGCTGTAAATCTTGATCAAGTTCGTAATAGGCAAATTGCTCGCCCGTCGTCGAGACCATCAATAAAGACTGCCCGGGCATGGCGACCTTCGGATCGAATGGCCCAAGAATGGCAAGCGGATCAGTCAGATTCGTGCCGCCCCATCCGGTGCCGGGCTCAGCCACCTGAAAATAACGGCCAGGCGTTGACCGGCGACCCAGAATTTTAATGCCGCTCGCAGGCCAGCCAATAACTTTTCCCGCCTGATGTTCAGACATCACACCGGTAATATGGTCATCGACAATAACCACCTCATCGACCTTATTATGCCATTGTGCGGCAAACATGCCAACTGTTGCCGAACCGCACCCAACCCGCATGCGCGCCTCGACAACGCCATTGATCACTGGCGCTTTCCCAGCTTGCAACACAAGGCTTGACCCATCATCAACCTGCATATTAACCGCGTCACCATTGCAAAGCGCCAATAGGGTGGCGCAGGTGACACGGCCTTCTTTTTTACCGCCGCCGGTTAGATGATGCACGCCGCCCAATGACAGCATCTGTGATCCATATTCACCCGTTGTGACATGGCCAACCGGTTCACCATCAACGCGCACAAGCGCGCGTTCAGGGCCAATATGCCTGTCAGTGTCGATTTTGACCTTGGCACCGCAATAGCTGAAAATCCCTTCAGACACGACCGTCACCATATCAACATCATCAACAATGCTGCTGACAATAAAGGGCGCTGGCTTGTAATCGGGATAGGTTGTGCCTGCCCCAACCGCAGTCACAAACGCATCTTGCGGGTTAATCAGATCACCATTCCACGCGTCACTGCCATCGAGAAATGGCACCAATTCGCCACCATCATCAACGCGGCGCTGCATCACCATCAAAGGGTCAAGCCGAATAAGCTGGCCGCCCTCATTCGCATAGCGATCACAAGCCCCCGATTTGCCATCGGCGATATAACACATCACCGGACAGGCATCGCAGCGGATTTTGTCTTCAACGCGTTTGTCACGACTAGTCTTTGCTGTCATGACGGCCTGCCTTGGGCAGCCTGCGCCGCCGCAATCGCCGCGCAAACCTTATCAGGTGTTGCTGGTAAATCATAAATCGCGGCACCCGTTGCATGGCGAATGGCGTTCAAGATTGCCGGTGCGGTTGGGATCAAAACATGCTCGCCAAGCCCCTTTGCCCCATAAGGCCCTTCTTGATCGGCAACTTCAACAATCACATGATCAAATTTCGGCACATCACCAATGGTCGGGATCAAATAATCATGCAGATTTTCAGTGCGGCCAGGTTGATAATCTTCCATCAAAGCCATGCCAATGCCCTGCGCAACACCGCCTTCAATCTGACCTTCAACAAGCAAGGGGTTAATCGCCCGCCCGACATCATGCGCTGTTGTGATCTTATCAAGCCGCACACGGCCAAGCGCCGCATCAACCGACAATTCAACGATCTGTGCGCCATAGCCAAATACCGCATAGGGAATGCCTTGCCCCTTTTCATCAAGCGGGCTGGTTGGTGGATCATAGGTTTCTTGGGCCATAAACACATAGCCATAGTCATTGACCGGCATATCTGCCAAGGCAATGCGCAATGTACCGCCACCAGCATCAGCCAGCGTCAAGACCGCACCATCAAGCGCGATTGTGGCATTGGCATCAACATTCCCATGCCGAAGCACCATATCGCGCAAAGCCATGCCCGACAGCATTGCCGCCTTGCCCGAAACAAAGGTTTGACGTGAAGCAGATGTTTTCCCGCAATCAGGGGTCAAATCGGTATCACCGCCAAGAATATGTACATCGTGAACCGGAACGCCCAACGCATCTGCGGCGATCTGGGTAATCACCGTATTGGCACCTTGGCCAATATCCATTGCCCCCTGATGAAGAACAATTTTGCCATCGGCAGTGATGCCCATGCGCATTGTTGAAGGGTTTGGCAATGACGTATTGCCGCAACCATACCAACAACTTGCAATACCAACACCCCTGCGCCATAGGCTGTCATCACTGGTTGCGGTCTGGTTGAAACTGGCTGCAGATGCAACAGCGGCATGCCAGCTATCTTCAAGCGCGGCAAAACAATCATCAATACCAACACCGCTGTTGAAGACCTGACCGGTTACTGTTGGCACGCCATTTTTCAATGCGTTCAACCGCCGAAAAGCCAATCGATCCATACCCAGTTTTTCCGCAAGCAAATCAAAGGCGCATTCCTGTGCCACCGCTGATTGCGGTACACCAAACCCACGAAACGCTCCTGCTGGCGGTGCATTGGTATGAACCGCAACGCTATTGGCGCGGTAATCTTTTGTTGCATAGGGGCCGCTAGCATGGATTGGCACACGGTTGGCGACGGTTGGCCCCCAGCTGGCATAAGCGCCAGTGTTAAAAATACCATCAAACACAAAACCGCTAATCCGACCGGTTTCATCACAGCCAACAGCAAGCCGGATATCGGATGGGTGCCGCTTGGTCGATGCCCGCATTGATTCGCCACGGCTATAGCAAATACGCGCTGGACGCCCTAACACCCATGCCGCAAGCGCAACATAGGGCTGAAAAGACACATCCAGCTTTGAACCAAAGCCGCCGCCACAAGCCGATGGCACAACCCGAATGGCCTCAAGCTCCATGCCCATGATCTCGGCAAGGCTTTCACGATCCATTTGCGCCGCCTGCGTACAGCCATGAATGACAATCCGGTTGCCCTCACGGGTGGCATAACCTGCCTCAGGCTCGATATAGGCATGTTCGATAAAGGGTGTTGTTGTACGAATCTCGACCTTATGCGCCGCCGCCGCAAGCGCCTGATCGGCGTCACCGGTTTCGACATAGCCACGAACAAGAATATTGCCATCACGATTTGCATGCATCTTGCGTGCGCCATCCGCCATCGCCGATGCAGGCGATAGCATCGTTTCATACGGGGTCCATGTGATCGGGAAATCGGCCTCGTCAAAATGCCTTATCACATCGGCATCACCAACAATCGCTGCCACTGCATCACCGCGGTATAGAGCTGTTGTTTCGGCAAAAACCGGCTGATCGGCAAAGGGCGGAATCACACCAAAGCAATTGCGGCCGGGAATATCGCTGGCATCAAGAACTGCCAAAATACCAGGATGGCTTGCCAGAAACCCTGCTTTGTCACCAATTGTAAAACTGCTGTAATGATGCGGGCTGCGGATCACACGCACCAACAGCGCATCCTGCGGCACCGCGTCATCACCATAGATCAGACTGCCATCAACTTTGGGCTGGCCATCTAGATGCTGAATGGGGCTGCCAACATTCTGCCCCGCCTGTGGTCGCGGCGATATTTTAGCATCGCCACCAACCGCCAGAACCGCATCAATTATTTTGCTATACCCAGTACAACGGCACAAGACCCCACCAAGCGCATCTTCAACATCATGCCGGTTTGGCGCGGGATTTTCAGCCAATAACGCCGATGCCGCGACCATCATGCCCGGAGTGCAAATACCGCATTGTGCTGCCCCATGCGCCAGAAAGCTACCTTGTAATTTAGCAATTGTGCCATCAGCATGCAGCCCTTCAATGCTGGTCACCGCGGCGCCATCAACCTGCGCAATTGCTGTTAGGCAACTGCAAATTGGGGCACCATCAAGAAGCACGCTACAAGCACCACAATCACCAGCGTTACAGCCAATCTTGGTGCCCGGCAAGCCCATTTCAGTGCGCAAAACATCACTCAAGCGGGTACTGGCTGGCAGCTGGCTGGAGACTGGCTTGCCATTCAGGATAAAACAGGTCATGCCGCCACCCCTTTGGCAAAATTCAATTGTTGTTCACAAAGCAGGCGGCGTGTAATCTCGCATGATGCCTGCAGCCGATAAGCGGCCGTTGCCCGCACATCATCAATTGGCGAAAGACCAGTGAAAAGATCCGGCGTAACCCGCGCGCTGGCAGTTGCCAATGCCGTATCGCGCAATGCGTCCTCAAGCTGATCCATGCGTTTTGCAACTTCACTACACGCGCCAATCGACAAGGCCACATCACGAATGATTCCAGCATCATCAACCGTCAGCCGCAATGCAGCCATGCTGATCGAAATCACCAGATAGGATCGCGCCCCAAGCTTTAAAAAACCCGATTTTCCAGCTGTTGATGCCGCCGGAATCCGCAATGCGCTTACCATCTCGCCATCACCAAGCGCGGTTTTCCGATTGCCAAGAATAAACACCGATAACGGCAAATAGCGCAATCCAGACGCACCGGCAATTTCAATCTCGGCATCAAGCGTCAATAAGGGCGGCACGCCATCTGCGGCCGGCGAGGCATTGCATATATTGCCAATAATGGTGGCGCGGTTTTGGATTTGCACTGACCCGACTTCACGCGCAGCAGCCTTTAACCCGTCAAAGGCAGGTGGCACATCAGCATCAATCAGCGTTCTCCAGCTGGCAGCCGCGCCAATCCGCCAATAGTCACCATCAAACGCGACCGTGCCAAGCGCGGCAATTCCCGAAATATCCAAGATTGCGCCAGTCAATGGCCGGTCCTGCAATCGGGGAAACACATCCGTGCCACCGGCAAGAATGGTTCTTGGCCCTTTGGCAAGCGCGGCAATGGCTGCCTCTAGACTATCGACCCGCACATAATCTGCGGCACCTGCGCTTACTTCACCTTGCATAAAACTCTCCGCGCCACAGCCTTGCTTTGCATTCTAGACCTAATCCAAAACCTTATTGCTAACGGCTTTGCGCTTCCATAAGATTTTGCATTGCGGCATTCACTTCACGGCTGTAAAGGCGTGCCATTTTACCCGTTGGCGGCAACGGCTCATCACAGAAAAATGACGGCAATTCATCATCTTCCTGATCAAAACCTGCGGCCTTGTTAAAGGCGGCTTCTAACCGCAATGTTTCAAAGCCAATACCGGTGATGAATTCAGGCGTTACATCGGCGTCAAAGGAATCATTGATCGCATCAGCAATCAGTTTGAGATTATCATCTGTGACCGACCGGCCAAATACGCATAGCCCAAAGGAATCGGCAACCGCGCTGTTGATTTGCATACGCAGGCTTTCAGCAACTAATTCATCAATGGTTTTGTCATCACATTTAAAGGATGGCGCATTTCCAACTGTATGATCAGCACCTTGTGCTGTTAGCATCATCGAAATGCCAGTCACTTCGATAATCCGCGGATCATAGGCACTGATGGCCTGTTGTTTGATCACCGGCACCCGCGCAACGTCAAACGCCTTGCCAACCCGCGCCGTTCCCGACGCATAAAGACGGCCACGCTCATTGCCAACGCGGATATCTTCAAGACAAGATTGCATAAAGCCAACATCACCAAATGCGCCAATGCCAGCCTCCATCAAAACACCAATGGTAGCACCAAGCTCGATACTATCAACGCCAAGATCATTTGCCGTTTCATTTAATCTTGCCACATCATCAGGATCATCAAGCCCGCAATTTGTGCCGAGCAAACCGATGGTTTCATATTCCAGCGGTGAAACCAGTTCGCGTCCCGTATCATCAACATAAACATTGCTGCATTTGATCAAACAGCCGGGCATGCAGGCATGTGATGTATCACCGCCGCGCCCACCATTTAATTCGCGGATAAAATCGCCGCCCATACGCAACGGCCCATCATCGGCGCTGGTCAATTGGCCGGATGAAAAATTACGAACCGGCAAAGCGCCAAGATGGTTGGTAAGATCAGCCACCATTGCGGTTCCAGTGGTTTTCAGGCTTTGCACCGCAACCGATTCATCAAGCTTTTTGCCATAATCCTTGATCGCACCCATCAATTTCTTGCGATCATTTACCGGCGGCATCCGATCCTTGTCGATGACCATCGCCTTGACCTTTTTAGCGCCCATAACCGCGCCAACACCGCCGCGTGCCGCCAAACGTGACGGCCGGTTATCCGTGTCTGAAAATGCTACACCAGCCATCAAACCAAGATATTCACCAACCGGCCCACAAATCGCCAGCGAGGTTTTATGGCCATAGGTTTCATGCAGCTTTTTGGCACAATCGAAATTGCCAAGTCCAAGATAAGACGTCGCATCATCAAAGCTAATCTCGCCATCTTTGGTAATGCGAATAATCACCCAATCATCACTGGCACCGTGAAGGGTAATGCCCGAAATCAGCAATTGACCCATCGCAAAACCAAATGTGCCACCGCTATTCGCCTCTTTAATGCCGCCCGTCAACGGGCTTTTACAGCCAACGCTTAGCCGGTTTGCATTGGAAAAATTCGTTCCCGCAAAAGGCCCAGCCGAAAAAATCAGCGGATTTTCTGGCGACATCGGGTCGATTGTGGCAATGTTCTGGTCAAGCAGCATCCGCGCA
>JADHOU010000013.1 GCA_016778825.1 Candidatus Puniceispirillum sp.
ATCAGCGGATTTTCTGGCGACATCGGGTCGATTGTGGCAATGTTCTGGTCAAGCAGCATCCGCGCAATCAGATAACGTCCAGATTCGGCAATTTCGCGACCGGACAAATCACGGCTGGCGGTTGTTTTGCTGCCAAGGTCGATGGTGATATATTTGCGCATAATGTATCCTGTTTGGCAGTGATTGAGCCTCAAGTGATGGGGCCTTAATTTATATTAGATTACCAGTGTTAATTCATTTGTATACTAACAATAATGTATCTTGTAAACAACCAGCAGCGCCAATGCTTTGCAAACTAATGTCGCATTGGCAATCACGTCAAAGCCAAATGATGGGCGTTTCGCCAGTTTCGGATAGATAGATGGTCATTTGGCAAATGCCGATCCAGCAATGGCCTATTCAATAATTTCGGGCAAATGCGCCGCTGGCGGTGTATTGCGGCTGCGGTTGGTCCGCACAATCCCATCAATAATTGTCATGCCAACCCCGGGCAAATTGCCTTGATGAATGCTTTCCAGCATATTGCGGCCGGGCGCGTGCTGGGCAGTATCCATCAGCACAAAATCGGCACTGCGGCCAATTTTAATGATACCGCAATCAAGGTCACGCATGCGCGCCGTATTGCCTGTGGCAAAACAAAAGGCAATTTCTGGCGGAATATCACCAAGGCTGGACAGCATAGCAATCATCCGCAAAATACCGAGCGGCTGCACCCCTGATCCAGCTGGTGAGTCAGTGCCAAGGATAACTCGTTCGGCCTGTTTGATCTCAAAGGCGGTTCGCATCGCCAGCAAACCAGCGCGTTCATTGCCATTATGCACAATCTCAATACCGCGATTACAGCTTTCGCAAAGGCAGGTAATTTGGTCATCAGGAAGCGCGGTATGGCCGCCATTGATATGACCAATAATATCAGCATCAGCTTCGAGAACCACATCCTTGTCAATCAGCCCTGACCCCGGAATTGACGGCCCGCCGGTATGGATCGTTGATTGAATGCCATATTTGCGAGCCCATTTAACCATCTGCGCGGCAGTTTCGCCAGCCTTGACCGAACCAAGGCCAACCTCACCAAGCAGCTTGACGCCGGCATCCGCAAGCTCTTTGAAATCAGATTCGACCATACCTTCTTCAATGACCGGCGCACCTGCCAGCATTTTCACGCCTGATGGCCGGAAATTTTCATACCAACGCTGCGAGGCAATCGCCATCGCCTTTAATCCAACAATATCTTTTGGCCGTCCGGGGGCGTGAACCTCACCTGCCGAAATCATCGTTGTCACCCCGCCATGAAGGCAGGAATCAATCCAGTTAAACTGTTGTTGGCGCGGTGTATAATCGCCAATTACCGGATGAACATGGCTGTCGATCAAACCGGGGGTCAATGTCACACCATGCGCATGGACCTTTACCGTCGCATTATCCAGATCCATATCCTTGGCATAGCCGATATCGGTAATCCGGCCATCGACCGACACAACGCAATCACCATCAAGGATTGGCGCTTCAAGCTTGCCTGACAGAATCTGGCCGATATTGGTAATCACAAGTTTTTCTGACGCCATGATATTATCCCTCTTATCTTTTTCGCGATCATTTGCCGGCGCCGGCAGCATGAAAACATCATCTATTAGTCAGCAATCATACGGCACCGGTCAAGATAGATATTGTAGCCGCTCTTACGCCTATAACTTATCAAGCAGGGTAAGCAGTCGCGCCAGCTCACGCTTGGTCAAATTTTTGGTTGTTTCCTGGGTTATAATCCGCGCCTGATCGATTGCCGCTTGAATTTTTGTTTGGCCCTCAGGGGTAAGCGAGATTTGCAACCGCCGCAGGTCAGCACCATCTTGACGTGTTTGCACCAGACCCCGATCAATCAAGCGCGAAATCACGCCCTTTGTCGTCGCTGCATCCATGGCGACAAGGCGGCCAAGCTGGTTTTGCGATACCTCCCCAACTTCACGAAGCCGCACCAGAATGGAAAATTGAGTTGGCGTCATATCAGGAAGATGCCGCGAGAAAATCTCAAGATGACGCTGGCTGGCAAGCCGCAGCTTATAGCCGACCTGAACTTCAAGCTGATAGTCATTGGCCGTTTCATGAACAGCAGAATGGCTGGGATCAAAAACATTCATAACAAAGGCAAATCCGGATTAGGTCAAAATGAAATGCAAATTCAAGCAGTGTCTTTAGGTGTAACATTGCCAAGACAAAAAGGCCAGATTTCAAAATAATGTCGTTATTTCAATTGCTAGCCATCATCGCCCAGAGCCATCAAGCGGATTCTCGCAACGGATATATCGTTTGACAGCAAACAAAATATATTTTTTGATCAAAGATCGTGAAATCATCATTTACAGTCAGCAGCATCCGGCGGCGAAGGCATAGGGGAACAGATCATGGGATTGGCAAAAATTCGGAAAATCGTCACAATTGTCGAGGATTCGCATGAAGAGGCAGGCCAGATCATTTCGCCGCCAACGCGCCGCGCCGCTGCCATTGCGGTGATCGAAAATCCTTTTGCCGGCACCTATCAAGATAATCTCGAGATGCTTATGGCAATTGGCGAAGAGCTTGGCGGCCTTCTTGGTGAGCGCTGCGTTGCCGCGCTTGGCATCACCCCGCAACAGGCGCAAAGCTATGGCAAGGCCGCGCTTGTAGGGGAAAATGGCGAGCTGGAACATGCCGCAGCAATTTTGCATCCCCGCCTTGGTAAACCGCTTCGTGCCGCTGTTGAAAAAGGTGCTGCCCTTGTCCCCTCAAACAAGAAACGCGGCGGCATGGGTCATCCCATTGACGTGCCGCTTGGTCATAAGGACGCCGCCTATGTCCGATCACATTTTGATGGAATGGAAGTCAGCGTCAATGACGCCCCGCGCGCCAATGAAATTTTAGTTGCTATCGCTGTTGCCGATTCAGGGCGACCCTTGCCGCGTGTTGGCGGCCTGACGCATGATGAGGCTGAAGGCAAGGACGGACTGCGCTAATCAGGCATCAGCCATGCATGGCATCAGCACCTATTTACCATTGGCAAGCTGGGTAATCACCAAGCCGCCAAGAAGCATGCTTGCACCGCCAAGCTGCAGCAGATTTACCGGCCGGATTGGCGCGCCAAACAGACCAAAATGATCAATCAGCAGCGAAAAGATAATCTGCCCCGATACCGCCATGACAATGAAATTGGCAACGCCTATTTTTCCGGCTAAAACCGTTGCGCTGATCACATAGAAAACGACGACAAAACCGGCCAGATATTCAACCGGTTGCAACTGTCTGAAATCACCAATATTAGGAAGGCCTCGCCCCGCCAGAGCCGCCACTGTTAACGCCAAAAGAATGGCCACACCGAATAGCAGAACACTGGCATGAAGCGGCTCGCCAAGGGCGCGCCCGACACGGCCATTCAAAATACCGACAACCGGAATGAATGAACCGGCAAGAAGTGCCCAGATCAAATATTTTATATTAATCACCTCAGCATCTCCTTAAATGATCATGTCGATGCGGTGTTGCGCCCTCGCGCAATTAGGGATGCGGGCCCCAAGGCGCAGCATTCAACAGCTGGTTTTGCTGGCTTAGCAATAAAGGGCGAAGATCACCGGCAAAATCCATAAAATCATCATTGGCAAAAAGGCTGTTCCAATGATTGCGACGATCGGCATCATCGTCAAATTTCCACAGATGCGCGATCTGATGAAGCGGGCCGGTATCTGAAATGAAATAACCAACTAGCTTTTTGTCAAAGCCGCCCTTTTGCAAAGCTGGCCAGCCTTTTTTACTATAGGCCTCGACAGCGTCTTTCATTTTCCCAACAGTGACCTGATAGGTTCGTAATTCATAAATAGCCATGATCAATCCCTCGTTTCAAAAATAAATCTAAACACCAAGTCAAGAACCGAGCGCGCCACGCCTAATTTTGCAGGCCTGCGGCAACCAGCGCTTGTTTCAGCTTGGCAATTTCATCTGCCTCAAGCTTTTGCAAAGGCGGCCTGACAATCGCCTTATCCAACCGCCCCAAAAGCACAAGACATTCCTTCATCCGGTTATGCATATCCAAAAACGGCGCGCGGTAAAAAGCCTGTGCCAGCGGGTAAATCCGATCATTGACCGCCCGCGCCATTGCCAGATCATCGCGCTGCATCGCGTTGAATAGCTCAACCTGCAAATCGGCGATCACACTTCCCGCGCCCGACAGCAAACCAGCAGGCTTCATTGATAATGATGCCATTAACCATGATGAATGCGTTGACAACACATTCACCTTGCGCGGCAGTGATTGAAAGGTCTTTATGTGGCGCTCATGCAGCATCGGATCATTGCACCAATCCTTGATCGCAACTACGCTTGGCACTTCGGCAAAAATCTGCAGCATCGTTTCAAACGGATAGCCAAGGCCAGTGCTTGCCGGATATTGAAACAGAATCAGCGGCAGATCGGTTGCATCGGCGATCATTTTAAAATGGGCAATTGCCATATCGGGGCGAAGCTGGCCGCCCATGCTCATGCTGTTTGGCGGAAATACCAACAATGCCGCCGCGCCCTCGCGCGCGGCCATTTTTGCTACCGCAACAGCCGCATGGCTGCCATCGGCATAAACCCCATTTACCAGCGGCAGCGCATCCCCAACCTCATCAAGTGATTCGGCCAAAAGCTGTTGTTGTTCGGCAAAGCTGAACGCATGAATTTCCGACGCATGGCCATTGACCGTGATCGCACTAAGGCCCGCGACATCAGCAACATCACGCAAATGTTTTCGCGATGCTGCAATGTCAATTTCAAAATCTGTTTTAAAGGCTACCAATGTTGCTGGTATGACGCCTTCAGCCTTAAATTCCATTTAAATATTCACCTGATTAAGCGGTGACGATCGAACCTCGTTCGATAACGTAGGTTCTATCAATAACATCAGCGACATGTGCATCGTTGGACTCAGCAATAATAATCGAAACGCCTTCTTTTTTTAGCGATGCAAGAATTTCACCCATGCGCAGTGCTAGCACAGGAGCAATACCTTCGGTTGGTTCATCAAGTAACAAAAGCCTTTGGCCGACCATTAGAGCACGCGCTAGCGCGACAAGCTTCTGCTGCCCTCCCGATAACGATGTGGCCGCCATCGATCTAAATACCTTACACTCTGGAATAATTTTATAAATCCATGCTAAGCGGTCTTCATGTCCCTGAATATTTGTTGACCAAACCGGTACTAAAATATTTTCTTCCGCTGTCATTTCTGGAACAAGACGACGGTCCTCAGGCATATATCCAATACCCATGTGAGCACGACGATACCCAGGCAAAGATTCAATGCCATCCCCTTCAAAAATCAATTTGCCCCCACGAATGGGCAGAAGGCCCATCAAAGAGCGAAGAAATGTCGTCTTGCCAGCGCCGTTACGACCAATCAAACCAACGATTTCACCAGCCTTAATTTCCAGGCCAATATCCCGCAATATTGGTGTCCCATTGATATCGACGTCAAGAGTGTTCACAACTAACATAATTAAATCTGCCTCTCGCCCTAATGCCGCTTACCAATAACAAATTCCTGAACCTTAGAGTCAGCCAGCGCTTTCTTCGGAGACATGTCAGCAATAATTTCTCCCTGGTAAAAAGCCAAAACTCGGCTCACATAACGCTCCACAATTTCCATATCATGTTCCACAAATAAAACTGTGACGTTATCTTCTTTTAAGGCTCCCATTACCACATCCATAAAGTCAAATTTCTCCTCAACAGAGATTCCACTTGTTGGCTCATCCAGAAGAAGAATTCTTGGCTCACTGACTACAGCCATTGCAATATCAAGGAGCTTTCGGACGCCCTGCGATAAAACATTGACTGTCATGTCTTTGTAATTTTCTAACTGATAGCGCTTTAAAACTGCATCTCTCTGCAAAGTTAATTCTGGAGTTTCCATTTCACTAAGGGCTCTCACACCCCGGTTAGTCGCAATTGCAAGAGCAATCGTTAGGTTCTCCGCTACAGTCATTGTGTGAAACACTTGCGAAACTTGAAATGAGCGAGAAATACCAGCATGGGTAACCTCGCGAGGCCCCTTACCGACAAGCTCTATTCCATCAAAAACGATGCTCCCGCTAGTAGGCTTAAGATAACCCGTAACCATATTTACGAAACAGGTTTTCCCAGCTCCATTTGCGCCAATAATGCCAACAATTTCACCTCTATTAACATCAACATTAATATCCTTAGCTGCTACGACAGCCCCAAAGGTTTTGAGCAAATCACGAACTTCTAAGATGGGTTTGGACTGCTTCATGATTTATTCCTTCCAAACTTCACAATCAGGCTCCAGATTCCCCCAGGCAAGAAGAAGATAATGGTCAAGAAGGTTCCTCCAACAATTAACTGCCAAAGGTGGGGAGCTAGTTCAAATGCGTATGTTCTCAGCACCTCAAATACTAACGACCCTATGAACGGTGCGATTACATTGCCCGGCCCTGACAATATCGTAATGAAAACTAACTCACCCGACACGGTCCAGTTAATCATTGAGTCCGGATCTACTTGGCCCAATGACATTGCCATCAACGCACCGGCACCGCCGGCCAATATTGCCGACATAGTGTACTTCAGATGGATCGCGTGCGCGACCGAGAAGCCAAGGTATTCGACTCTAATCTCATTATCCCTAATCGGGGTTGTGAGGCGCCCAACTGTTGTTTTGAGATAAAAGTTTACCAATAAAGCGCTTACCATCGCGATTACAGTTATCACCACAAAAAGCGGGTATTTTGTTTCTGGTGCAACCCCAAAAATAGTTGGCAACGAAATAGCAAAGCCATCAGTTGAACCAAGGGATTCTGTTTTTACAATAATTCCATAAAGAACCATGGAGATGGCCGTATTCAGCATCGCAAAGAAAATGTCACGATAGTTTCTCATTATGAAACCAACAAGAAATCCTGCTAACCCTGCCAAGCAAGCCCCACCAAACAACCTTAAAAACACATCAGTTACACCTAACTGAATGTCCAGAATTGCGACTGTATACGCACCAAGACCAAAGTAAAACGCATGACCGAACGAAACTAAACCAGTTCGCCACAAAACCAACAACCCAAGAATAGCTAGAGCTCGAGAGAAGCCGAACATCAACTGATTGACAATCCAATTTGGAGCGAAAAATCCAAACGCAATAATTAGTATGCCACCAATGAATACGACTTTTGAAGTGTTGTCTCTAAGCATGTCAAATCTTCCTCGGTTTTGCAGGAGCAAAGAGGCCTTCGGGCCGGAAAACCAGGACTACGGCCATAACAGCAAATACAACAAAAAGTTCCACTTGCGGCAGCTCATGCACAGCCAAGGCTCTGAGAAGCCCAATTATCAACGACCCAATTGCCGCGCCCATAATTGAACCCATACCTCCAACGACAACGACCGCAAAAGACAAGACAATTACCTCAGTACCAAGACCCGGAGCAACAGATATAGTAGGTGCAATGTAAGCCCCTCCAAGTCCACCGAGGATAGCACCGCCAATAAATGTCAAAGTATAGACAAGAGGAACATTGATACCCATGGCGATCCCCATCTCTCGGTCGAAGATGACGGCTTTAAGGATCGTCCCCCATTTAGTTTTATTTAACAAGAACCAACATCCAATAGCCACCATAGCGGCAACACCAATAAGCGTTAGCCCATAAACGTCCCTAACAATGCCGCCCATTTCCACCGAATCAAGGAGTGCCATTGGCTGATATGCAAAATAAGGATCGGTTCCAAACGCTATCAAAATCACATCTTCCAATACAAGGAACAAGCCGAATGTCGCTAACACAATCAAGACTTCATCTCGATGGTACATATGCTTCAGTATGACTTGCTCGATAAGGAAACCAAGCACTAAGCCAACTACTATTGCCGAGGCCAAGATAACCAAAAAACCCCACCCGTCAGGCATTCCCATTTCAGAAAATTTACCTATAAAAAAAGCCGACGTGTAAGCTCCCCACGCATAGAAACTTCCATGACAAACATTCAATATTTTCATCACACCGAAGATGATCGTCAGACCAGCAGAGACAATGAATAAATAGGAAGAGAACTGAAGCCCATCCAATAAAATGGTCAGGAAGGTTTCCATATTACCGGCCCCCAATAAATTATTTATGAAGTTAAAAAATCAAAAATCGCCAGAAGTGTTTTCCACTATCTGGCGATTTTATTTATTGGCGCTTTAGCACTTTGCGCCTTTCATGCCACCATTGATCCAGTCAACGCTGTCAATGCCGTCAGGCGGCAAAACACATGATGCAGGGTAAAACTTGACGTCAGTAACCACATTTTCCCCCTCATCTGAATCGTATTTAGTAATGCCGTAACCGTTCTCTGTGGCAGCTTGATGACCACCACCCAACTTCATCTCAATAGTTGTTGAGAATGACTCGAATGTAATACCACGCAATGCGTCTGCAAGCTGTTCATTGGACGCATCACTACCGGCTTTGTCATAAGCTATCTTTGCAGCAAGGATTGCCTGACCGTATTGGTAGGCTGGTCCAGATGGGTAAATACCATAAATATTCTTGTAGGTATTAACAAACCACTGATTTAGAACTGACTTGCGATCTTTAACCAAAATGCCATACGGACCACGCGCACCCAACACCAGCCCATCAGGTAACTTTTTACCCAAACGATAAGCAGCTGTACCACCAACGGTCATTACACCAATTTTTTTCTTGAATAGACCGCGGGCTGCACCCTGGAAAATAAAGGCCTCAAGATCACCACCCCAAAAACTTGTGTGAATAAGGTCAGCTTTGTCGAGTGACATTGCCGAGATTTCTGAACCATACTGACCAGCAAAAATCTTTGGAAATTGAGTTTTTTCGGATGCCTTTGAATTTGGCATTATCTGCTTGAGCGTGAGGTCAAAATCCCGCCATGAGTCCTGCCCCCAAGCATAATTTTGGTTAATTCCAGTATAACCCTTCATGTCGGGGAATTTTTCTTTAACATACATCGCGGCCGCAACATTATCCGAAGTCGCATGGCCCATCGTTCTAAATACATACTTCCTTGGAGCTTCTTCAAAAATACGTGGAGTCCCACAAGTAGCAAAAATTGTAAATTGCTTGAGCTCTTCAGCAATTGGAGCCAGCGCTTGGCAATTTCCAGAAGAAATATAGCCAACAATTGCGTCAACATTACGTTTTTCGACGAGGTTACGATATTCCGCAACCTGTTTTGTAGCACCACCACCTTCATCAAGCTCAATGAGAGTTGCCGATGCACCACCAAAACCTTTCGTATTATATGGCGCTGGAAGTGTTCCCTTATTAATAGCATCGGCAACCATCTTAGCACCGTTCATCGCCGGAATACCAAATGGGCCCGCAGCGCCACCTGTCAAAAATGATGGCACCGCAATTGTGATTGAATCTTTTGCTTGCGCGATTCCGCCTGTAAAGACTAAAGCCGAGGCAGCCACCATGCCCAAGGCGTGCGTCATAAATCTTTTTTTCATGTTAATCCTCCCGATCGTCGTAATTTTGTTTTTCAGCGTTGCTGCTAATAAAGACGGACATCATTAAGAAACAATGAATGGACTTTGGTCAAGCGTTGTCTGAGAACCACTTAATTTATTTTTGTCATTTTTGACCATTTAGCGCGACTTATATGATTGCCAGTCCTGTCTTCAGCACTTGCATGAAACTGGGTCATTTTTCGATAAATCACTCATTTCTAGAAATTATTTGGTGCCAGCCAGCGTCCAATTTAACATGTGATTTCTGAGATGATTTCCTACCCTGGTGCATAATTTGTAATATCAATATTGTCAGAAGAATGGATATGATTAGGATAATATAATCAAAGCAACCTGCCTGTTCTTGATGATCTTAACAACTTGATGCCAATGAAATTGGCGGTTTCAAAAAAGGTTTTGAAGATAGTGAACCACCAAAACGCAATATCCAATATTGATTCGATTGTTGATGATTGGCTTTGCCGCTTCAACGCTGCCCTGCATCAAACATCATCATCTACTGGTGAGGCACCGGCGGGTTTTGCTGATCTATTTCACGACAACAGCTTTTGGCGCGATGCGCTTGCGCTCAGCTGGCAGCTTCAAACCGTTACTGGCGCAACAGACATTCTAAACAGCCTTCCCGCGGCGGCGGCCAAAGCCGGAATTAGCGCGATAACGCTTGATCCCCAAGCCACCGCACCACGCCTTGTGAACCGTGCTGGTAATGATGCGATCGAAGCCTTTTTCACCTTTACCACCGATGCCGCGCATTGCCGTGGTATTTTGCGGCTAAATGCAGATGACAGCTATCCTGACCATTATCGGGCATGGACATTTTTTACCGCAATCGATGCATTGATTGGCTTTGAGGAGAAAACCGACCGTAACCGGCCAACTGGGCAATCCTATTCGCGTGATTTTCGCGGGCCAAACTGGCTGGATAAACGCGTTGCTGCTGCCACCTACGAAAATCATGATCCGGCCGTTCTGGTTGTTGGTGGCGGGCAGGCTGGCTTGGCGATTGCCGCACGGTTAATCCAGCTTGGCATCGACACATTGATTGTCGATAAAAACAACCGCATCGGCGATAATTGGCGCAATCGCTATCATGCGCTAACTTTGCATAATCAGCTTCATGTCAATCATCTTCCCTATATGCCTTTTCCGCCAACATGGCCGACCTATATTCCAAAGGATATGCTGGCTTTATGGTTTGAATCCTATGCCGCCGTGATGGAGCTGAATTTCTGGACGCAATGCGAAGTGACAAAGGCCAGTTATGATGACAATGCTGGACGCTGGCAGGTTGCATTACGCACTGCTGATGGCGGTATACGTCATATGTCACCGCGCCATGTGATTATGGCCACCGGCGTAAGCGGCATTCCCAATCTTCCCAAAATTGACTCACTTTCAGCCTTTCAAGGGCCTGCCGTTCATTCCAGCCAATATCATGATGGCGAAGATTGGTCAGGAAAACATGCCATCGTTCTTGGCTGCGGCAATAGCGGCCATGATATCTCACAAGACCTGTATTCAAGCGGTGCTAAAGTCACGATGATCCAGCGCAGCCCCAGCCTTGTTGTGAATATCGAACCTAGCGCCCAATTCCCCTACAAGCTGTATGACGAAGATCGCGGCACGGATGAATGTGATTTCATCACCACCTCAATGCCAACCCCGCTTGTCAAACAGGCACATCGCCATTTCACCAAAACCGCGCGCAAAACCGATAAGGCGCTTCTTGATGGATTGAAAAATGTTGGGTTCAAGCTGGATTTTGGCGATGATGATACCGGCTGGCAGTTTAAATATCTTACCCGTGGTGGCGGTTATTATTTCAATGTTGGCTGTTCTGACCTTCTTGCCGAGGGCAAAATTGATCTTGTTCAATTCGACCAGATTGACCAATTCGCCGATCACGGCATGGTGATGAAAGATGGCCGTAAAATTGACGCTGATATTATCATTATGGCGACTGGATATAAACCGCAGGAATATCTCGTCAGTAAATTATTCGGCGATACGATTGCTGCACGAATTGGCCCTATCTGGGGCTTTGGTGATGGCATGGAACTGCGCAACATGTATTGTCAGACCGGACAGCCCGGCCTATGGTTTATCGCTGGCAGCTTTGCCCAATGCCGGATCTATTCGAAATATCTAGCCCTGCAAATCAAGGCGCTGGAAGAAGGCATCATCCAGGCCCAACAGCCCTAACCTGCCCATTTTTTACCTTTAGTAAAACGAGACATGACATGAAATTCGCAACGATCAACGGTATCTCCATTCATTATCAATTTGATGATGCTGGCGCTGCCAAGCCGCTTATTGTTTTTTCCAACTCACTTGCCACTGATTTTCGCATTTGGCAGGATTGTGTTGACGATTTATCGGCTGATTATTCCATTCTTCGCTATGACAAACGTGGTCATGGCCTATCCGGCATGGGAACACCACCCTATCAGATCGATGATCATGTGAATGACCTTGTTGCCTTGATAGATCATCTTGGCCTATCGGGCGCGGTTGTCGTTGGCTTATCGGTTGGCGGCTTGATTGCCCAAGGCCTTTATCACGCCCGCCCCGATCTTGCCAAAGCCCTAATCCTTTGCGACACGGCTGCCAAAATTGGCAATGCCGACATGTGGAACGACCGCATCGCCATTGCGCGTGATGGTGGCTTGGCCGCGCTTGTTGATGCCAATATGCAGCGCTGGTTCTCGCCAGCCTTTCACGCCGATCACGCAACCGAACTGCATGGATATCGGGCCATGTTCACCCGCACGCCACTTGACGGCTATATCGGCACCGGTATGGCCATTCGTGATGCTGATTTCCGTGATCAAGCGCCTAATATTGCTGTGCCAACGGTTTGCGTTGTTGGTGATCAAGATGGTGCCACCCCACCAGATCTGGTGCGCGGTACCGCCGATATGATCCCGGGTGCAAAATTTGAACTGGTGAAAGATGCAGGCCATATCCCCTGCGCCGAACAGCCAGCCGCCATCATCAAGATCATTCGGGATGTTATGGCTGGTCTCTAGCCGCGATCGTTATCAATCCCATCAAAACCGATCATCGGGCAGGCATATTTTGCCTGCCTTTTTATGGTCATTGATCGGGCTTTGTTTGCCAATTTGATCTGGTGTTAGGCTGGCTTGGGACGGCGTGGCTGCGCGGCGATCACGGCGGCAATTGCTGGCCGAGCGCGAATTTCATCAAGCAGAGCGTTTAATCGCGGGCGGTTTTCACGCATTGCCGTTTTATCAAGATCCCAGCGGCTAAGCATATACAGATAGAAATCGGCAGCGGTAAGGGTTTGCCCGCATATATAAGGGTCAAGGCTGGCTTCAAGATGATCGAAAATAACCCGATGTTCATCACGCGCCTTTTGCCGGATCGTTTCAGCCGCCGCCGCATCGCCATAATAGCTGGTATGATGCTGGCGATGATAGGCCGGATAAACCGATGTCGCCAAAAGCGCCAGATATTGATGATAGCGGTCATTTTGTGGCGTGCCTTGGGGCGGTGCCAGATCGCCAAACCGGCTGGTGATATGGTGAATGATCGCCAGCGTTTCAAAAACCTGCGTTCCATCAGGACAAATCAAAACAGGAATTCGGCCAAGCGGATTTGCCGCAAAAAAATTGGGGCTTTTCACCTCGGCTCGATCGGGAAAGGAAATTTCATAATAAATACTGGCCTCGCGAAATAAAAATTCGGCAATCAATGACCCTGCACCTGCCCTGCCGATGATGTGATAATTTCCCATTTTTCAGCCATCACTCTATTTACGCAATCACGCTTGACGGTCACAGGTCTCAGCCAGCTTGTCAAAATAACAATTTGATAAAGATACCAAGCTTAGAGAGATATCCACCTTGTCTGACATCCTATCTCTGGCTAGTCTAGGGCTATTCTCACCCCACATTGCTAATATAGGCAAGTCACATGTTTAATTCCGCTGTTGCCACTTTGAACGCGCCACCTGTTTCAATCGTGTTAAACTGGAAATCATCTTATGATGGTGCTAACGGGGCTTTGATTGATATGAGTCAGGCGGTTCCCGGCTATTCTGCACATCCCGATATTTTAGCGGCATTGGCCAAGGGGGCATCTGATCCCGCATTGGCACGCTATGGGCCGGTTGAGGGTGATCCCGAATTTCGTAGTGCCTATGCTGATCATGTGAGCCAGCTTTACAATGCCAAAATTGATCGCAATGAAGTGCAAATCACCTCAGGCTGTAATCAGGCCTTTGTCGCAACTGTGCTGGCGCTCGCGGGGCATGGCGACCGTATATTGATGATGCGCCCCTGCTATTTCAACCATGAGTCAACACTTGGCATGCTTGGTGTTGGCATTGATTATGTTGATTGCGATGATGATGGCGGCCTACTTCCCAATTGCGCTTCGATTGATGCTGCTATTGGACCACAAACACGCGCGATTGCGCTGGTCAGCCCCAATAATCCGGCAGGCAGTATCTATCCGGCACCACTTCTTGCTGATATTCTGGCCTTATGTCAAAAGCGGGGAATTTGGCTTATTCTTGACGAAACCTATCGCGACTTCATGCCGCTTGATATGGATGTACCGCATCATCTTTTCGCGCAGGATGATTGGCAATCATCGCTGATCCAGCTTTACAGCTTTTCGAAATCCTATTGTCTTCCCGGGCATCGGCTTGGTGCCATCATTGCTGGCCACGACGTGGTCGCCCAGTTGGCAAAAGTTATTGATAATATCCAGATTTGTGCCCCGCGTGTGGCACAGCATGCCTTAACGCCAATGTTGACATCCATGTCAAGCTGGCGACAGGAAAACCGCGAAAGAATCGCGGCACGCGCCACCGTATTTCGAACCGCAATGGATGATTTACCCGGTTGGGATCTGCTAAGCAGCGGTGCCTATTTTGGCTATGTTCGTCACCCTTTTACAGGTGTTGGCTCACGCCAGCTTGCCGAAACGATGGCACGCAAAGCGGGCGTTCTTGTTATTCCGGGTGCTTTTTTTGGGGCTGGACAGGATGGCGCTCTTCGCTTTGCCTTTGCCAATGCAGGCCGCGATGTGATTGTCAAGCTTGCTGACCGCCTATCATCTTTGACGCTTTAGGTCA
>JADHOU010000014.1 GCA_016778825.1 Candidatus Puniceispirillum sp.
AAAATTAAATGAATCATAACGAGCCCTATACTGATGCCTATATTCAGGACATTCTGTCCTCGGTAAAAACGATCGCCATGGTTGGTGCCAGCCCTGACAAAACCAAATTCAGCTATGGTGTGCTGCGCGTTTTGCATGAAACTGGTTACGACATGATCCCCATTAACCCACGGCCTGGCCTTGACTCAATACGGGGGTTGAAGGTTTACCCAAATCTCACCTCTGTCGATCGGGCAGTGGATATGGTTGAAGTGTTCCGCAAGCCCGAAGATCTATATGATATTGCCAAACAGGCCATCGATATTGGCGCAAAAGTGTTATGGGGACAAATCGGGGTTATTGATCATGATGCGGCGCGTCTTGCCGAAGAGGCAGGTCTTAAGGTCGTGATGGATCGCTGTCCAAAAATTGAACTGTTTCGCCCATTCTGGAAACCAAAGCTGCATCTTGGCATCTAGCGAAACTGCGTTATAAGCGCGCCGATTTTGTGTGAAGCGCCAGCCTTAAATTTTAATCAGGCAACAAGTGCCAATTTGGCATCAGGAACAATTCCAAGCGCCAGACAGATATCGCGCGTCAGATAAGGCCGGTTCAATGTGTAGAAATGGAACTGGTTAATGCCGCAATCCATCAGATCAGAACAAATATCGGTTGCCACAACAACCGATAGAATATCTTCAACCCCATTACGTTTGGCCATGACAAACTCGGCGTCAAGGCTTGCCGGAATGCTGGCCCCGCAGCGGCTGGCAAAGCGTTTGACATTGTCCCAATTTTCAATTGGCAGAATGCCCGGGATGATTGGCACATGGATCCCCGCCTTGACGCAGCGATCACGAAACCGCAAAAAGATCTCACTATCGAAAAAGAACTGGGTGATTGCCGAGGTGGCACCAGCATCAATTTTGCGCTTTAACCAATCAATATCAGCATTGGCATTGCTGGCTTCGGGATGGGGTTCGGGATAGGCACCAACATGAATGGTTTTAATATTGGTGGCGGAAAGGCCGGCGACAAGGTCAACAGAATCGGCAAATCCTTGCGGATGCGGGCAAAAACCTGCGCTCCCTTTTGGGGCATCGCCGCGAAGGGCGACAATCTGTTTGACTCCCGCATCAACATAGCTTTTTGCAATGGCTAATGTTTCGGCCTTGCTGGCATTGACGCAGGTCAGATGTGCGGCAACATCCAAGCCATAGCTTTTGCCAATGGCTTCTGTCATTTCTTTGGTGAGCTGGCGTGTTGTGCCACCCGCCCCATAGGTGACAGACACGAATTCGGGATGAAGCGGTGCCAGAACATTTAGCGATTCCCATAAATCAAAACTCGCCTGAAGCGATTTTGGTGGAAAAAATTCAAATGAAATTTTTGGGGGTTTGTGACCCATTGTTACATCCTCGCAACTGACAAATGATCTGGACTTGTTCACTGACATTATTTGTGCCAGAAATATATTTGTGAAACAAATTCATAATAATCATAAACTTTATGAGAGATATTCATGAACATCGAGCTTCGTCATTTGCGAACCATCATGGCCATTCATGCCGCTGGATCGGTGGCACAAGCGGCCGAACAGCTGCATATCACCCAATCGGCGCTATCGCATCAGATCAAGGCCATCCGCGATCAGCTTGGGGTCGATCTGTTTGTCAAAAACACCAAACCGATGCGGCTATCGGCCGAAGGTTTGCGGTTTTTACGCGCTGCCGAACGTATTTTGCCTGAAATCGATTTGTTGAAAGCTGAATTTGATAATTTGCAAAATGGACAGGCTGGCCGGTTGCATATCGCGATTGAATGTCATGCCTGTTTTGAATGGCTGTTTCCGGTCCTGAATCTGTTTCGTCAAGATTTTCCCGATGTTGATATTGATATTCGCCCGGGATTGGCGTTTCGGGCGTTAAAAGCATTGACCGAGGAAGAGGTTGATGTTGTCATTTCATCGGATCCTGAAGATATTCCCGGGGTCGAATTTCACCAGCTATTCCCCTATGCACCAACATTTCTTGCGGCGAAAACCAACCGACTTGCCGAAAAAGACTATGTTGACGCTGCTGATTTTGCCGATCAGACGCTGATCACCTATCCGGTTGAACGCACACGTCTCGATATTTTCAGCCAGCTTTTGATTCCGGCCAAGATTGAACCGAAATTGATCCGGCAGGTTGAACTGACCGCGGTGATGCTAATGCTGGTGGGGGCAAATAAGGGGGTAGCGGTGCTTCCTGATTGGGTCATTCGCTCGGCCGATATTGATGGCGGGCTTGTCACAAAACCGGTCACTAAAAATGGCCTGACGCGCCAGCTATATGCGGCGGTACGGCGCGACGAACAAACAAAACCATTTATGAAGCGGTTTATCGCACTTGGAAAACAGGGCCAAGCGCATGCCAAAAAGCAGCCGCTTAGCCCCTGATATTTTCGGTTTAAATAACCCGCCCAAAAATAGGCAGGTTAACTAATTGGTCGGTTAAACGATTGGCGGTTTGGCGCATACCTGATCATAGGCATAGCGGGTTTTCAGCATGCCATCATATTCAAAGATATCCAGCATCGCCTCATAGCCAGCATCGGTAATATCAATATGGCGTGTCCAGACTCCCATTTTCTGGTAGGTTCCAATGCAATCGGCAAGAACCGCCTCGTCAATATTCGGGAATAATGGCTTTTCCGCGCGGGCAATTTCGGCCGCAGGCGTGTCATTCATATAATTGCGGGTTTTGATATAGGCGCGGGTAAAGGCCTTGGCCTCATCAGTTTCTAGCCATTCTGGTTTGGCCGCAAGGCTGGAGAATCCGCACGGGCCAATTGTCGGTCCAAGCGCGGTGACAACATGACCAACACCATCAGCCTCTAGCTGTTGTGGGGCTGGGCCTTGCTGGTGGATATATTGACCGGTTCCGGCGCGATATGCCTTGTCCATTTCGCCGCCATTGCCAGCATCGATAATCTTGATCTTGTTGATATCAACCCCGCCTTTATAGCAGGCATATTTAAACATCGTCATTGGCTGACCACCATGGTGGACCAAGACTTCAGCGCCTTCGAGCTTGTCCCAGCTAAATGCTGGATCGGCATCACGGCCGGTCAGGAAAAACCCGTCCATCTCATTGATCTGTGCAAAATGAACACAAGCTGGCACACCACCCTTGTTTAAGGTGTTAAAGCCCTGACTAAGGGTCGATTGAACAACATCGGCGGTACCGTTATCAAGCGCCGTAATGGCAGTCACGCCCGGTGCGGAAACCGTATATTCGAAATCCAACCCTTCGTCTTTTAGAAAACCGCCAGTCATGGTCGAGATCAATGGCGAATAAAAGGCCGAAAAAAGGGTAAATTCAATATTGATTTTACTCATGGAATAATGCTCCGATGGTTGGTCAAACAGGATGGTGGCTTGAAGCGGCGCCAAAATGGCGGCGGCGATTGGCCGGTTATTATTGGATTGCCATGTTAGCCCCAAGCGCATGCCATAACCAAATGGAAAATCAAAGTGACCCAAAACAGCGTTCGTATTTTTGAGATGAGTCCGCGTGACGGGCTGCAAAATGAACCGCTTTCCATTCCCACCGCCGCCAAAGTCACCTTGATTAATCTTTTGTCGAAATCCGGTTTTGCCGATATCGAAGCGACTAGTTTTGTCAGCCCAAAATGGGTGCCGCAACTGGCGGATGGTGCAGCCGTTATGGCGGCTATCGACCGGCTGCCATCAGTGTCCTATGCTGCTCTTGTGCCAAACATGACCGGCTTTGACCGCGCGCTCGCCGCAAGGGTTGATTCGATTGGTATCTTTGCCGCCGCCTCGCAAAGCTTTAGCCAGAAAAACATCAATTGTTCAATTGCCGAAAGTTTGGACCGGTTTCAGCCGGTCATGGCGGCAGCGGCGGCGCATAAAATACCGGTTCGTGGCTATATTAGCATGGTTGTTCACTGTCCTGATGATGGCGATACCGACCCTCAGATTGTCGCCGATCTTGCTTCCAGAATGATGGATATGGGCTGTTATCAAATCTCACTTGGCGATACGGTTGGCGTGGCATCACCGCCAGCGATCCAAAGGCTTCTTGATAAATGCGTTCGCGCGGTTGATGGTGCTTATCTTGCTGGCCATTATCATGATACGGGTGGGCAGGCACTTGCCAATATTACGGCTAGCCTGCCCTATGGCATTCGTTGTTTTGATGCGTCGGTTGGTGGGCTTGGCGGCTGCCCTTATGCGCCCGGGGCAGCCGGAAATGTGGCAAGCGAGGCGGTGGCTGAAATGCTTTCCCAAGCTGGTTTTGCCACAGGCCTTGACCATGATGCGTTGGCAATCGCGGCAAAATTTGCCAGCAGCCTTCGCCAGCCACCCGCCACTCAGCCACCCGCCAATTGGCAAATGCCTTAACCGGTTTTTGTGTTTTATGAGGATATGACCATTATGCCTGATATGCCAATTATTCAAACCCGTGATGCTAACGGCATTGATCATCTTTTTCTAAACCAGCCTGACCGCCATAATGCGTTATCGCCGGACATGATTGCCGCGCTGCATGCGGCCTTTACCAAGCTTGGCGATGATCCGTCCTGCCGGTTGGTATGTTTGCGGGCAACAAAGGCAGCGGCGACCAGCTTTTGCGCTGGTGGTGATCTTGTCTGGATGCGCCAGCAGATTGACGCGCCGCGATCAAAGCGCATGGCTGAGGCGGCAAAATTGGCGCATTTGCTAAAGGTGATGGACCAGTTCCCGCGGCCATTACTTGGCTGTGTTGACGGCAACGTGTTTGGCGGCGGTATTGGCATTATGGCGGTTTGTGATGAGGTGCTGGCATCGGATGGTTTGCGTTTTGGCCTGACCGAAACACGCCTTGGCTTGATCCCCGCCACAATCAGCCCCTATGTTGTTGCGCGGATTGGGGCGCCGGCGGCGCGGCAATTATTTATGTCGGCGCGGCGGTTTGATTCGGCAACGGCCCAGCAGATTGGGCTGATCACAAAGCTGGTGCCAGCCGCCGATTTCACCGCTGGAATTGACGCCATGATCGCGCCCTATCTTGATGCGAGTCCAGCCGCGATGCGGGCGGCAAAAACCCTGATCCGCAAGCTGCAACCCGCCATTGATGATGCCGTGATTGATATGACGATTACGGCACTTGCCGATTGCTGGGATCACCCTGATGCGCGCGAAGGGGTTGATGCGTTTTTTGCCCGCCGCACGCCATCATGGAAATCAAACAGCACTGTCTTTAAATAGCATTGGCTGATTGATCAGGACGGGGCATGGGCGTTAAATTATGTGTTGTGAAAAAAATGTTGGGTTTTTTCAGAAAACCTCTCACTGTGATGGTTGTATCTGTCTTAAGCCTTGCCCCGCTTGGTATGCCATGCCCGCTGCCACGAAACATCATCACCTAGGAGTTTCATAGCGATGGATTTTTCCTATTCGCCAACACAGCAATCAATCATTAATGCGATTGAAGCGATCATGGCCGATTTTGATGATGATTACTGGCTGGCAGCGGATCGTGATGGACGGTTTCCCGAAGAATTTTATGCGGCCATTGCGGCTGGTGGCTGGCTTGGGATTGCCATGCCCGAGGCCTATGGCGGGGCAGCTCTTGGCATTGCCGAGGCAGCCTTGATGATGCAGAAAATTGCCGAAACCGGCGGCGGCATGGCGGCTGCATCGGCCGTTCATATCAATATTTTTGGACCGCATCCGATTGTTGTTTATGGCACTGAGGAACAGCGTTTGGCATGGTTGCCACCATTGATCAAGGGCGAGGTGAAATGTTGTTTTGGGGTTACCGAACCGGATGCGGGGCTTGATACTGGCAATATCCGCACCCGCGCTGAAAAGATTGATGATGGCTATCTTGTATCAGGGCAGAAAATCTGGACATCAACGGCGCAGGTGGCAAGCAAAATTCTGCTTTTGGCGCGAACCAGCCAGCCAAGCAAATCGGGGCGCCGAACCGATGGATTGACATTGTTTTACACCGATCTTGACCGATCCAATATCGAGGTGCGCGAAATTGCCAAAATGGGGCGCGCTGCGGTTGATAGTAACCAGATTTTCATTGATGGGTTGATCGTGCCTGAGGCGCATCGTATTGGCGAAGAGGGAAAGGGGTTTTCCTATCTTCTTCATAGTCTTAATCCTGAACGGATCTTGATTGCTGCCGAGGCGCTTGGCATTGGCAAAACCGCTCTTCGCCGCGCAGTTGAATATGCCGGTCAACGCATTGTGTTTGACCGGCCGATTGGCCAGAATCAATCAATCCAACACCCGCTTGCCGAAAATTGGGTCGAATTGGAAGCGGCAGGTTTGCTCATCGCCAAGGCAGCGCATCTTTATGACAGCGGCGCACCGGCGGGCGGCATGGCCAATGCGGCGAAATATTTTGCTGCGGAAGCTGGATTCAAGGCTGCAACACAGGCGGTGATGACGCTTGGTGGCATGGGCTATGCCAAGGAATATCATGTTGAACGTTTGCTTCGTGAATCGCTAATCCCACGGCTTGCGCCAGTTAGCGCGCAGATGGTGCTAAATTATATTGCCGAGCGGGTGCTTGGTTTGCCAAAATCCTATTAACATGCTGGTGTCATATCTTGGCCAAAGGGCATAGGAGACGATGAAATGACAAATGCCAAACCAATTCTGGGTCAGCATGCGCTTGATGGTGTCAAGGTGATTGATTTGACCCGTGTTCTAGGCGGGCCTTATGCAACGCAGATTCTTGCCGATCATGGCGCCGATATCATCAAGATTGAATCGGCAGCCGGTGATGAGGTTCGTGGTTGGGGGCCGCCTTTTGCGCGTGATATGGCGTCCTATTTCATTAATGTGAACCGGAATAAAAAATCGGTTGTGATCGACCTTGCCAGCGCGCCGGGGCGCGATCTTCTGCTACGGCTTCTTGAAGATGCCGATGTGCTGATTGATAATTTCAAAACCGGCACGCTGGAAAAATGGGGCATTGGCTATGAGGCGGTTTTAAAACACCGATTCCCACGGCTTGTGCATTGCCGGATTTCGGGCTTTGGTGAGGCAGGGCCGCTTGGCGGTGCGCCCGGATATGACGCTGTGGTTCAGGCAATGACCGGCATGATGTCGATTAACGGCATGGCCGAAAGCGGCTCGGTTCGCCTTGGCGCGCCAATTGTTGATATGGGAACCGGGCTTTATTGCGTGATCGGCATTTTGATGGCGCTTCACGAACGCCAGAATTCAGGCCTTGGCCAATATATTGATATGACGCTTTATGATTCGGCGCTGGCGCTGATGCATCCGCATAATGCCAATTATTTTCTTAGCAAGAAACCCGGAACTGCTACCGGCAATTCGCATCCAAATATTTCGCCCTATGATAAATATGCAACCGCGACAAATGACATTTTCATTGGCATTGGTAATAACCGCGCATTTCGGCGTTTCTGTGATGCGCTTGGCGAAAGTGAAATTGCCGATGATCCGCGCTTTACCGATAATGCCGATCGTGTTGTCAATCGCGCCGCATTGACCGATCTTTTGACAGCGGCATTGGCCAAGGTTGATGGCGCGTCATTTGCCGAAACTTTGCTTGCTGCCGGTGTGCCAGCTGGTCCGGTTCGTAATATTGAGGAAGCTTTGTTGCACCCGCAAACTGCCGAGCGCGGAATGGTGCTTGAAAAAGATGGCTATCAGGGGTTGGCATCACCGATCAAATTCAGCCGGTCAAGCGATGTTGGCGTGGCGTGTTTGCCACCAATGCTTGGCGAACATACGCGTGCGGTGCTTGGTGCGGCGGGGCTTGATGACGCTGAAATTGACGGCCTGATCGCTGCTGGTACGGTTGTTCAGGCTGATGGCTAAATCGCCATTTTTGATAATGATAATTTATGACGTTTCAAAGGGGTCAGCAGTTGACAAAATCAAGTTCTAAAAACATGAATGTGCCACGCATCGCCATTGTTGGCGCAGGCGCAATGGGGTCGGTCTATGCAGGGCTGTTCGCCGAAGCGGGATATCAAACATCAGTTGTTGATCTTTGGCAGGAACATATTACCGCCATCGGCAAAACGGGTCTTCATTTAGAAGGTGCGAGTGGTGACCGGGTTATCGGCGGAATTACCGCGGTTCATCAGATTGCCGATCTTGGCTCGATTGATCTTTATGTGATTGCGACTAAGGCCAATGGCGTTGGGGGGGCTGCGGCGGAAATTGCCAAAGTCATGCAGCCGGATTCGCTGGTTTTGACGATCCAGAATGGGCTTGGCGCTGGCGAGAGGATTGCCCAATATATGCCAACCGATAATGTGTTGCTTGGCGTTGCTGAAGGCTTTGGTGCTTCAATCAAGGGTCCGGGTCATATTCATCACAATGCGATGCGGCAAATCCGGATTGGTGAAATGGATGGCGGCATGACAGATCGGCTGGTCTGGGTTGAATCGCTTTGGCAGGATGCCGGTTTCAAGGCAACCGCTTTTGCTGATATTCATCAACTTGTTTGGGAAAAATTCATCTGCAATGTAATGTGCAGCGCGCCATCGGTGGCGTTTGACTGTACGATTGGTGAGCTTTTCAATGATGAAGATAGGCGAATTGTTGCGCTTGGCTGTATGCTTGAAGCCTATGAAATTGGGCTGGCAAAAAAGATTGCCTTTTCCTTTGATGACGCGGTTGCCTATGGGATTAAATTTGCGGCTGATATGCCCAATGCTAGCCCGTCAATGCGGCTTGACCATCTTGCTGGCAAGCGATCCGAAATCGATGCCATCAATGGTATGGTGCCGGTGCTCGGGCGTGAGATGGGAATCAAGACGCCCTATAATGACACATTAGTGGCGTTGGTGCGGGCGCGCGAAGCCAGCTTTGCCTAGCAACGGAGCGTGGCCTTCGCCAGTCTTTATCATATTGTTTGCTAAAGTTTCATGGGTATGAATTTTGGTGCGGCCTGCCCATCAATCAACACATTCAACACGGTTGGCCCCCGCGTTGCGCTGGCGGTGCGAAGCGCGGCATCCAGATCATCATCTGGCCCCACATTTCGTCCTTGTGCGCCAAGCCCGATCGCGGCCGCGGCATAATCGGCCTTTTCATCAAGATCGCAGCCATAGACGCGATCTGGCCCATAGGTGTCAATCTGGATTTGCACCTCGGCATTCCAGCGATAATCATTGCCAATGATTGCTGTGATATTGGCGTTTGTTCTGACCGCGGTATGGATTTCACCAAGATAGAAACCCGCGGTTCCATCACCCATGACCAGAAAAATTTTGGCATTAGGGCAGGCAATGCTGGCACCAATCGCATAGGCAATGCCGCCACCAATCGCACCTGATGGTCCATTGATCATGCGGCGTGGGGCAATGCAGCCGGCCTGTACCCATTGACAGAATTCGCCGCCATCGGCGATGAGAATTGGTGATGCCGCCTGATTGATGGCAGATTGTAATTGCTTGGTAAGCGCGGCCGGATGACGGCCTTGATCGCCTGCCTGCCATGCAAGGCGGCGGGTGATTGATGTGGTGACTGCAGCTGGCCAATTGGCATCACAAACCGTAATTTGCTGATCGGTAATCGCTTTGGCAAGCTGGGTCATGCTGGCGGGAATATTGCCGGTGCGGATTAGCGTGATTGGATTATCGTCATGGGCTGGCATCGGCGCAGTTTGATCATCGGTCAGGATCGAGATGATCGGCGTGTTTTTGGTGATGCGGCCGCTTGCATGAAGGCCGGTTGAATAATCGGCCAGCTTGCCAAGATAAATAATCAGATCGGCCGATTTCAATGCCGCGGTTAAATCGCCATAAAAACTATCGGACAGGCCGCGTGCCGATTCAAGACAGATAATCGGCAATCCTAATGCTGCCTCAAGCGCGGTATTGGCGGCTGGCTGGCGGGTACGATTTGCCTGCGGCCCGGTCATGACAAGCGGATGTTTGGCCGCATCAATCGCCTTGATGACGGTTTCAAGATCGCTTTGGCGCATGGCACTGGCTGGCGGCAAGCTTACTTGCTTGGCAGCGTCAAGGCCAGTTGTTTGCGATAAAAGATCAAAGGCAAGTGCCAGATGTGTTGGGCCGGGGGTGCCGCCAAGAGCGGTTGCAATACAATGATCCAAATCAGATAAAATTGCCGCAGCATTCAGTGGCCTTGCCGAATATTTGGTGATTGGCGCGGTGATCGCGCATTGATCAAGCTCTTGAAAGCCGCCGCGTCCATCCATGCCAATACCGGCATCACCGCTGATAAGCAAGATCGGGGTTTCTGATCGCGCTGCCGAGTAAAGTGCTGATACCGCGTTCAGCAATCCGGGCCCTGCTGTTACCAGTGCCACGCCAAGCTTGCCTGATAGCTGGGCATAGGCTTCGGCCATATAGACAGCGGCGCCTTCATGGCGGGTATGGATGATGCGGATATTCGCATCAATACATGCATCATAAAGCGGCATGATCTGATTGCCGGAAAGGCTGAAAATTACCTCAACCCCGTTATTGGCAAGCGTTTGAATAAGAGCAGAAGAAGCTGAAGACATTGCAGGACTCGATAAAAACTGGAAATGCCATTGTCGTTTATAGGACAAGGTTGAGGCAAAGCTTGGCTCATTGGCTTTGCGCTATCAAGTGAAAAGCGTTTGGCTAATCAATTGCTGGCGAATGGGTGAAAAAACTGCAAACCAGATTGCCCATTCCTTGCTATAGTTTTCTAATTATCTAATTCGTGAGGCATAAAATGAGCGACCAGCAAAAAGGTATGAAGCGCGGCCTAACCCGATATGGCGATGAGGCATTCTCGCTTTATCTTCGCAAGGCCTTTATCAAGGCAATGGGCTATAGCGATGATGCGCTGGCGCGTCCGGTGATTGGCATTGCCAACACCTATTCCGATTATAATGCCTGCCATGCCAATGTGCCAAAACTGGTCGAGGCGGTGAAACGCGGGGTTATGCTTGCCGGTGGCTTGCCAATGGAATTTCCGACAATTTCATTGCATGAGGCTTTTGCCTTTCCAACCAGCATGTATTTCCGCAATCTGATGGCAATGGATACCGAAGAAATGATCGGCGCCCTGCCAATGGATGCTTGTGTGCTGATTGGTGGCTGCGACAAAACCGTGCCAGCCCAACTTATGGCGGCTGCCAGTTCCGATGTACCAGCCATTCAGCTTGTCACTGGTCCGATGCTGTCGGGAACCGTTGGTGATCAGCGCGTTGGTGCCTGTACCGATTGCCGCCGGTTCTGGGGCGATTATCGTGGTGGGCGCATAAATGATGCCGAGATTAATGAAATTGAAGGCAAGCTGGTGCCAACTGCTGGAACATGCGGGGTGATGGGAACGGCAAGCACAATGGCCTGCATGACCGAAGCGCTTGGCATGATGTTGCCGGGTGGTGCGACAATTCCGGCGGTGGCGGCTGACCGGTTGCGCCATGCCGAAATGGTTGGCGCGCGGGCGATGGCCTTGGCGGCAGACCAAATACGCCCGTCGCAGATTATGACACCAAAATCATTTGAAAATGCTTTGCGGGTGTTGCTGGCAATTGGAGGATCAACCAATGGCATTATCCATTTGACCGCGATGGCAGGACGGCTTGGCATCGAGGTTGATTTGCCCGCCTTTGATGCGCTTGGTGCGGATACGCCGGTGCTTGTTGATCTAAAGCCAAATGGCCAATTCTATATGGATGATCTGCACCGCGCCGGTGGTATGGCACCAATCCTGCGCGCGCTAAAGCCGCTTTTGCATCTTGATTGCCTGACGGTCACGGGGCGAACGCTTGGCGAAGAAATTGACGCGATGCCAGCGGCCTTTCCGCAAATGGTGGTTCGAAGTCTTCATGATCCGATTCATGCTGGCGGTGGCATCGCCTTTTTGCGTGGCAATCTGGCCGGGGATGGGGCAATTATCAAACAATCGGCCTGTTCACCTGATTTATTAACGCATCAGGGGCCGGCAATGGTTTTTGATTCATTGGAAGATCTGGCGGATCGTATTGATATGGCCGATTTGAATGTTACCAAAGACAGTGTTTTGATCCTTCGAAATGCCGGGCCGAAAGGCGCGCCGGGCATGCCCGAGGCAGGCTATATTCCGATCCCGAAAAAACTGGCAACAGCCGGGGTCAAGGATATGGTTCGGATATCGGATTGCAGGATGAGTGGTACCGCCTTTGGAACTATTGTTCTTCATGCCAGCCCCGAGGCCGCGATTGGGGGGGCATTGGCGCTGGTTGAAACGGGTGATCAAATCCGGCTTGATGTGCCAAATCGCAGACTCGAACTGCTGGTGCCTGATAATGAAATTGAACGCCGCCGCGCCAATTGGCAGCCGCCGGCAACGGTGAAGGCCGATCGCGGCTATAAAAAACTATATATGGATCAGGTCAATCAGGCAGGCGAAGGGGTTGATTTCGACTTTATGACAAAGCGCCCCTTTACCGCAAAAACGCCAATTTCGTAGCCGATTGGTAATGACGCTATCAGCGTTCAGATACCGTTAATAACTTGTTTTTTTCCATTTGTTGTCGTTAATTTAAGAGATCAAAAGACCTGAAATGCAATATTTGACAAGCATGAATTTAGGCTAAATAGTATACAACAATGATTATTTAAAATACAATTCAACGGCATTTGATCACGAATATCTCGCGCGGGCGCTGGTTCTGGCGTTCAATAACAACCATCGGACGAAATGGTTAAATCAATGGCTGCTTTTCAGCATCTTGCTGTTGCAGATGTTGCGTCTATCGGGTTTTGCAGTGGCAGTGGCGTTTCGAATGTAGATAACGAATTTCGGGGCGACAAGCCAATTGAGTTGGTAATCCATTCATCTTATGGTGGTGGCGCTGATGTGACCATGCTGATGATGTTGTTTCGGACGCGCCGCGCGCGAAAAGCTGATATGTTTGTCAGCCTTGACAGACTTCACCGTGGCTTATTTGAAATTTTGCCGATCTGATTGTGGAGACCATTATGACCGACTCATCTAACACCCAAACGAACGCTGGCCAGATTGGGACAAGAACACCGCTTGCTAGCACGGCCCTAAAAGATTATCTGGTTCTTGACCTCACGCGTGTCCGTTCGGGGCCAACTTGTGTTCGCCAGCTTGCGGATTGGGGCGCCGATGTGATCAAGATTGAAACCCCGTCAGATGGCGCCGAGCTTGGTGGGCCACGTCAGGGACCGGATTTTCAGAATCTGCATCGCAATAAGCGCAGCTTGACCTTGAATTTGAAAAGTGAAGCTGGCATGAAAATTTTTCGCCAGCTTGCTGATAAGGCCGATGTGATTGTTGAAAATTTCCGCCCTGATGTAAAAACCCGTCTTGGTATTGATTACGAAACCTTGTCGAAAACCAACCCGCGTCTTGTCTATGCGTCAATTTCTGGATTTGGTCAGGATGGCCCCTACAGTGGCCGTCCCGGCTTTGATCAAATTGCGCAGGGTATGGGTGGCCTGATGTCGATCACCGGCGCACCGGACCAAGGCCCGATGCGGGTTGGCATTCCGATTGCTGATTTATGCGCGGGTCTATTCGCGGCGCAGGGTGTTTTTATTGCGCTTTTAGAGCGCGCCCATTCGGGTCAGGGACAGTGGGTTCAAACTTCACTTTTGCAGGCGCAGATGTTCATGCTGGATTTTCAGGCTGCACGTTACCTGATGGATGGCGATATTGCCAAACAGGCTGGCAATAACCACCCGACCTCAATTCCAACGGGCGTTTTTGAAACCAGCGATGGCTATATGAATATCGCGGTTGCTGGAGAAGTGATTTGGGAGAGATTTGCCGCCGCGCTCGGGCGCGAAGATTGGATCAGCAACCCCGATTACGCAACTGGTCCTGACCGGTCTAAAAACCGTGACGTGATGAATGCCGAAATCAATGCGATTACGCGCGATAAAACAACCGCGGCATGGATTGATATTTTGAATGATGCAGGGGTGCCGGCTGGTGAAATCAATAATATCGGTCAGGCGTTTGAAAATCCGCAGGTCAAGCATCTTGGCTTGGCGCAGCCGGTCAAAAGCCATGAGCGCGGCGATACCCATCTTGTTGGCCAGCCAATCATGATGAGCCGGACACCAAGCCATCTTGCCTCGCCGCCGCCACTTGCCGGTGGTCATGCTGATGATATTCTATCAACACTTGGTTATAGTGCTGAAGAAATTGTCGCGCTTCGCGACGCCAAGACGATCTAAATCAAAGATTTGAAAACCCAGCCCGATTTACAAGGCCGACCAATCAAAGGATATGCCGAACCATGACTGATAAAATCATTGTGAAACAATCAGGCGCCATCGCCCGAATCATTTTTAACCAGCCGGAAAAGCGCAATGCGGTATCGCTGGAAATGTGGGAGGCGGTTGAGG
>JADHOU010000015.1 GCA_016778825.1 Candidatus Puniceispirillum sp.
TTCGATCACTTCATTCACAAGGCTGTTTTTCAACACTTCGCCAATTGGCACTTCATCAATGAAAATACCAAAATCATCGCGGCCAAAAAGATTGGCCGGAACCCATGCAAACACTGGCCGATGCCCCTTTGGGGCGGTTCGTTCAACTTCATCCGACAAGGCTTCGGGGTCATCAAATGCCGTTGTAACCGCAACCGCGACAAAAAATTTCTGTTTGCCTTCGCGTGCCACATCAACCGTAACTGGCATTGTCACCACAACATCACCCGCACCAGTCGCGCTGATATATTGGCCTAGAACGCCGTTATATTCATCAATAATCACCGCCAGCGGCACGAAATGCGCTGGCGCGTTTCTATCTTGATGTGATGCGCCGCGCTTTGTTGTCTTTGCCATGTTTTCAAACCTTGTTATTTGCCAATCCGGCAGATGCTAATCTGGTTGGCCTGTCATCACGCCGTCTAAAACGGTGATACAATATTCTGACGATCTTGCTAATGTTTTTATCGAGGCTTGGCAATCACCCCGCATTTCCACTCATCCAGATTGAAGAGCGTAGCCACTTCCGCGCACGGTGCGGATCAGATTTGGCAAAGGCGCATAACCTGCCTGATCAAGCGCCTTGCGAAGCCGGCTTAAATGAACGTCAACCGTGCGTTCTTCGACATAGACACCATGCCCCCAAACTAGATCAAGAAGCTGGGATCGGCTAAACACCTGACCGGGTCGTTCAATCAAGATCGACAAAAGCTGATATTCCTTTGGCCCAAGCGCCACCCGAACGCCGCCACGAAACACTTCCATCCGGCTTGGGAATAGCTGTAAATCTTCGAATTCCAGAACATCATTCATCAATGCAGGACGGGATCGCCGCAAAAGTGCCTTGACCCGCGAAACCAGTTCGCGCGGTGAAAAGGGTTTCGCCATATAATCATCAGCCCCGGTATCCAGCCCAAGCGTGCGGTCGCCTTCTTCACCGCGGGCGCTGAGAATGATGATTGGCAGTAATTTCGTATCGGCGCGTGACCGCAATATCCGGCAAAGTTCGATCCCTGACATATGCGGCATCATCCAGTCAAGAACCACCAGATCAGGGTGCCAATCCTCGATCATCGTCATCGCAGCGTCGCCATCATGCGCCTGCGCAACGTCAAAACCAGCCTGCACCAGATTATAGGACAAAAGTTCCAGCTGGTTCGGCTCATCATCGGCAATCAGGATTTTTACCGGCATCACTCGCTATCTCAAAATCAGGTGCCAACGACCTTGCTGGTTTTATCGGCTTTTGGCCGGTCTTCGTCAGGCATCGCACCTTCAACAAGGAAATGTACCTGTTCGGCGATGCCAGTCGCATAATCGCCAATCCGTTCAATATTTTTGGCGATAAACAAAAGATGCGCACCCGTGCCAACCATATTCGGGTTGCGCGACATCGAGGCCAAGACCTCTTTATGGAATGCGGTATGCATATGATCCACCTCGATATCACGGCGCCAAACGGCAAGCGCCATTTCCGCATCGCGATTTTGATAGGACTTCATTGCATCCCGCACCATTTCCTGTGTTACCTGACCCATACGGCCAATATTCACACCCGGAATATTTTCATTGCCAGCTGTCATAATCACCTTGGTTCGGTTAGCTATATTGCGGGCATAATCACCCATGCGCTCAAGAATCGTTGCCACTTTCAACGCCACCAAAACATAGCGCAAATCCTTGGCACGCGGCGAGCGGATTGCGATGACTTCAATCGCCTTTTCATTGATTTCGGCCTCAAGCGCATCAAGCGCGGCATCGCCCTTAATAACCTTATCAAGATTGGCTTCATTTTGCATTGCCAGCCCTTCGATAGCGCCTTCAAACTGTTGGCATGCCAAATCGCCAAGCTGTTGCAATGCGTCATTCAGGATCATCAAATCCTGATCAAAAGCCGAGCTGATATGTTTTTGTGTATCCATGATTTTTCCTAACCAATTTTACCAGAGATATAGGCTTCGGTCTGTTCGTTTTTCGGCAAGGTAAACACGTCTTTGGTATCGCCATATTCAACCAGCGTTCCAAGATGGAAATAGGCGGTTTTCTGCGATACCCTCGCTGCCTGCTGCATTGAATGCGTGACAATCAGAATGGTAAAGCGTTGTTGCAATTCACTGATCAATTCCTCAATCACCGAGGTGGCAATCGGATCCAGCGCCGAACAAGGCTCATCCATCAACAGAACATCCGGCCCAACCGCAATCGCACGCGCAATGCAAAGCCGCTGTTGCTGGCCACCCGAGAGGCCGGTTGCCTGATCGGCGAGCCGGTCGGCAACCTCACCCCAAAGACCCGCTTTCTTCAGACTGTCTTCAACCATGTCATCAAGCTCGGTTTTGCTTTGCGCCAGCCCATGAATGCGCGGCCCATAAGCCACATTTTCAAAAATTGTTTTGGGAAAGGGGTTTGGTTTTTGAAACACCATACCAATGCGCGCACGGAGCAAAACCGGATCGGTTTGCGGGCTGTTCACATCAACATCACCCATCATGATAGACCCTTTGACACGGCAGCTGGGGATAACATCATTCATGCGGTTAAAACAGCGCAGAAAGGTTGATTTGCCGCAACCTGACGGGCCAATAAATGCCGTTACCGACCGATCTTCAATATCAATCGACACATTGTTCAAGGCTTGTTTTTCGCCATAAAACACATTGACATCTTTGGCCTGAATTTTGATGGCTTTTGCCATATCCACGACTGTATCCATCGAATTTGTTACCACTTCTTCTCAAATTTCCGGCGCAATAGAACCGCCGAAATATTCATTGTAATCAAAAAGGTCAAAAGCACCATAATTGCTAGTGACGACCGTTCATAAAAAGCGCGTTCGGCACTATCTGACCAGATGTAAATCTGTACTGGCAATGCCGTTGCCGGATCGGTTAGGGTGGCTGGCACATCAACGATAAAAGCAACCATGCCAATCATGATCAGCGGCGCGGTTTCACCAAGCGCCTGCGCGATGCCAATGATGGTTCCGGTCAAAATTCCCGGTGCGGCAAGCGGCAAAATATGATCAATTGCGGCCTGCATGCGTGATGCCCCAAGCCCAAGCGCAGCATCACGGATCGAGGTTGGCACCGCACGAATTGACGCGCGTGTGGCAATGATAATGGTTGGCAAAGTCATCAGCGCCAGCACCATACCGCCAACCAGCGGGGCTGATCGCGGCATGCCAAAAAACCCAAGAAATACCGCAAGCCCCAAAAGGCCAAAAACGATTGACGGTACCGCTGCCAGATTATTGATATTCACTTCGATAAAATCGGTCACGCGGCCGGGCGGGGCAAAATATTCCAAATAGACAGCCGTCATAACAGCCAGTGGCAAAGCCAGCAACACCGTCACGAATAATGCCATTGCTGATCCAACCGTCGCACCAAGGACACCAGCGCTTTCTGGCTCCCGCGAATCTGCCGCGGTGAAAAATGTATCATTAAACACAAGCCGGATACGATCATCCGCAACAAGACTATCAATCCAGCCAATTTGCTGATCGGATAACCGGCGCTGGGATTCGTCAAGGTTGCGGTCAAGCCGGCCCTTCATCAGCATATCGACATCATCCGATGTTTTGATCCACAGCTTTATCTCGCCTACGGGGATAGACCCCTTTGCCTCGATTTGGCGACGAAGGTCATAGCCTGCATTTTTCGACAGAATCTCGCCAAGCGCACGCTGGTCAAGCATCGCTGTCACATCTGAAAATTCGGCGCGGAACGCTTTTTTGATCAGGCCGTTCCAGTTAAAGTTGCGCGCCTTCACCGGATCAATTGTACCATCGTCATTTTGCAGTTTTTCGGCTGGAATGGTCAGCGCAATCTGCAATTCGGTCTGCTGGATTGCG
Source organism: Candidatus Puniceispirillum sp. (assembly GCA_016778825.1). GTDB lineage: Bacteria > Pseudomonadota > Alphaproteobacteria > Puniceispirillales > Puniceispirillaceae > UBA3439. Next base: position 3,893 of record JADHOU010000015.1, read on the forward strand.
GTGTAACCATTGCTGATGATCGTTGTCAGCAGGATCGCGAGAAAGCTGATCGCCGTCACAATCGCCATAATGCCATAGGTTTTCAGCCGCCGTGATGCGGCATGACGTTTTTTCAAGCCTTGCGCAATTTTTTCAAATCGCGCTTGGGTTTTGGCATCAGGCTGGATCATTTCGATAGGGTTATTCATAACGTTGTCCTAACCTGCGTGACGCGGTCAGCGCGGCAACATTCAGCAGCAAAGTAATCACAAACAAGGTCATGCCAAGCGCAAAGGCCGACAATGTTTTCACCGAGTCAAATTCGTTATCGCCAGTCAAAAGCATGACAATCTGAACGGTCACAGTGGTCACGGATTCTAGCGGGTTTATCGTCATATTTGCCGCAACACCTGCCGCCATGACCACAATCATGGTTTCGCCGATCGCGCGGCTGATGGCCAATAAAAAGGCACCGACAAGTCCGGGGAACGCGGCCGGCAAAACAACCCTTATGATGGTTTCGCCCCGCGTGCTTCCTAACCCGTAAGCACCATCGCGCAATGATTGCGGCACCGCCGTAATCACATCATCCGATAATGAGGAAATAAACGGAATGATCATGATTCCCATCACGCCGCCAGCGGCAAGCGCACTTTGCGATGACACATCAAGCCCGACAAACAATCCAAGATCGCGGAAAAAAGGAGCCGCCGTTAGCGCCGCAAAAAACCCGTAAACAACGGTTGGCACACCGGCCAGAACCTCAAGCGTTGGCTTGACAATATTACGCACCCGCCGCGAGGCAAATTCAGATGTATAGATGGCTGAAAACAATCCGATCGGCACCGCCACCGCCATCGCAATTACCGCCACCAGCAAGGTGCCAGCCATCACCGGAACCATCCCAAATGACCCTGTTGATCCAGCCACAAATTCGTCCGCAGCCGCAGCATCACCCGGCCGAAGCGCGGTCATTGGCGACCAATGCGTGCCAAAGAAAAAATCAAACAGCGAAACTTCGCGGAAAAACCGAACGGCCTCGAACAGCAGTGACGCCACGATGCCAATCGTTGTTAGAATTGCCACAACAGCCGATAAAAAGAATAAGCGGCGTAAAAATGCCTCGCACAGCACGCGGGCGCGCAATTCGGGCGACACCCGCCGGAAGGCATAGAAAAAGCCGATACACATCACTGCCGCCAAAGTCAGGCTGCGGGCGCGGTCAGCCGAGGCCTGCGCGGCACGGAGCAAATCGGCCTGCGCGGCCATCACCGCGTCAGGTGCTTTGATATAGCCTGCAGCAATATTGACAAGCTGTGCCATTTTCAAATTCAGGAATGAGTCTGGCAGATTCGGATAGGCGGCAAGCATCCGCGCCTTGGCCGCGCTTGTCAGCATCGGATCTGCGGCAAACATCCAGATCAACGCCAGTAAAATTGCCGGCACCAGAACCCATAAAGATACATAGAATCCGTAATATTGATTTAGCGAGTGCGATTTGGTCTGGCTGGCAATGGCTTGTTTACGAACGCGTCCAGTCCCCAGATAAAATGACAGAAATGCGGCCGCAATTGTCGCCGCAAAAACCACAAGGTTCGGTGAAAGAAAATCACTCATACTGCCCTACATAACCTAAAATCAAATATGCCCATTCCGGCGCCTACCCTATTTTACAATACCCGCATTGCCATCTAGACCCTGGGTCATTCACGGCAGGCAAGCTTCTATCTTTGCCTATCATGCCGATGGCAAAAACAAAAGACATGCCACAAACGATGTTTCAGTTTGTGGCATGCTGATTTTATTTTGGGCTTTGCCTAGAGCGCGTCACGCGCCGCAACTTGTTTGGCAAAATCATCTTCTGATAGAGGGACCAGACCTGCCGGGAAAAGATATCCATCCAAGCCCATTGCCTTTTCCGAAACAAATTCATTGATGAATTCTTTCATGCCTGGGATCACGCCCATGTGCGCCTTCTTGACATAGAAAAACAACGGACGCGCGCCAGGGTATTTGTAAGATGCAATATTTTCAAAGTCCAAAACCACACCATCCAGAGGGGCGGCCTGCACCTTGTCGCGATTCTGATCGAAGAATGAATAGCCAAAGACACCAAACATATTCTGGTCAGCGACAAGCTTTTCAATGATCAGTGAATCATTTTCACCAACTTCGATGGCAGCGCCATCCTCGCGCAGCTTTTTATATCCGCTTCCGTCAAGCCCAAGCTTTTTCCAGCCATTTTTCATGAATAATTCGCCCATCGCATCACGGGTGCCTGAGGTTGGTGGAGGAACCATCACTGAAACCGGGATATTCGGCAAACCAACAGGTGCGGCACCAGTGCGTTTTGCGGTGTATGCGTCGACCTCAGCCCATGTTTTAAGATTGTTTGCGGATGTATTACTTAGGTTATTTTCTTGATACGGCAACTCAGCCGCCAATGCTGCGGCGATGTGTGCAATAGAAATATTGAACGCCTGGCCCTGCAGACTGTTCGAAAAAGCAATTCCATCATTGCCGACGATAAATTCCTGAAACTCGACACCAGCATCGGCGCACATCTTAGCCTCTTTGCTTTTTATCGCGCGAGATGCATTGGTTACGTCTGGGTGTTCAACGCCAACACCTTTACAGAATAACTTCATGCCACCACCGGTACCGGTCGACTCGATGACAGGTGTTTTAAATCCGCTAGCCTGACCAAATTTTTCAGCAACAATCGTTGCAAACGGATACACTGTTGACGATCCTACTATTGAAATCTGGTCTCTTGCTTGCGCCGCAGTTGATACGGCAACACTGGCAATCAAGCCTGCAATCAAAGGGGTAAAACGCATCTTTTTCTCCTAAATTCACAATCTGTCAAACGATCCATATCGTTTGATCGCCAATGGGTATAGCGACTGAATGCGACAGTTAGATTACAATTATGTTGCGGTTTTATTACATAGGCCGTTTTTTTTAAAAAAACATTGCCGATTAAGAGTATGATCGAGGTGTTATTCTGGAGTCATCACTGAGGCGTCACAGCAGGCGCCAGCGGGAAATCAACCGAAAATTTTGTTGTTTCACCAAGTGTGCTGGTAATTGACAAGCTGCCGCGATGCCGATTGACGATATGTTTCACGATGGCAAGCCCAAGACCCGTACCGCCAATCTGGCGTGATCGGGCTTTATCAACACGGTAAAAACGTTCGGTCAAGCGTGGCAAATGGCGTTCTTCGATTCCCTCACCAAAATTAGTGACGTCAATACGCACATGGCGCGGTGCCACCATCGTGATGGCAAGCGTAATATCACTGCCGTTAAACCCGTATTTGATCGCATTTTCCAGAAGATTAACAAACACCTCGGTAATCTCATCATGCTTGCCAAAAATCACTGGCGGGGCGGAGCGCGATTGCGCATCATTGGGCTGGATGATTTTGATGTTCATGTTCTTTTTCATCGCGCGACCACTCATGCTATCGCCGACCGAATGCAGCAATTCAGCGATATTCACCCGATTGTCGGGAATGATATGTTCATCCACCTCGACTCGCGATAATGACAATAGATCATCAATCAGCCGCGACATGCGTTTGGCTTCTTCATCCATGATCGTCAAGAACCGCGTCCGCATCGCCGGATCGGGCACTTCATCCGACAGCATGGTTTCAACAAAGCCAGCAAGGCTGGTGAGCGGCGAGCGTAATTCATGGCTGACATTGGCAACGAAATCACGCCGCACCTTTTCCAGATTGCGTTGCAGGGTCATATCCAGAAACAATAGCGCAACCGATTGATCGCCAATCCGCTGCAGACGCATTCGAAATTCGCGCTTTATGATATTTGTTGGCTCATAGCGCATTTCGCACCGCGTGGCACCATCCGCTGCCTTGGCAAACAAGTCACCAATATTGGGGTGATTGATCACATCAAAGATCATCTGTCCGGTCAAGTTTTCGCTGAACCAACGCACCGCCGCCGGATTTGCCGATAGGATAACCCCATTAAGATCGGTCAGGATCAACCCATCATCAAGCATGTCGCCAATCTGGCTGATAGACGATTGCGTATGGCTATCTTGTGACATGATCATTTCTCATTTGGTGTTGGGCCGGCCATTAACAAGCCACAAAAGACTAGTCATAAATCACTTCGGCACTGCAATTTGCCGATGCTGCAAAATCAACGAACCGGCGTTGGCAATGCGAATCAAACAGGCCGCGCACCGATGGATCAATATGCAACTGCATCACATCTGGCTGGCATTCAAGCCGGATATTTTTCAGAGATTCGCATGTTCCGGCACTGAAGATCAGCGCAAAGCGCAAGGCAAGCCCAACGGTCAACGCCTCGGCCCGCCGTTTTGCGCGAAGCAGGCTATCCATTTCTTCAGGATGCGGCTTGTTCTGCTTTAGCCCAACATAGCGGTGATACAGCACCATCGCCAACCAGATACGTTCCTTATGCGTCATGCAATTCACTGGCAGACCAAGCACCCGCCGTGCGGCAAGATCACCGCGCATATCGCTATGTTCATGCCAACACATATCAGCAAGATTACAGGCCACATCAAGCAACCGCGCAAAGCCAGGTTTGCGGCCAATGGTCAAGGGCTGCAAAAACTGTTTCAGCGCATCCGACACACCAACAAACCGGCCGCCAGCTCCAGCAATTTCCTGACTGATCGCCACCAGAAAATCGGCTCTTTGGGTTTCGTTCAACTCATTGATGGCAACAACACCATCCCGAATGCTGGTGCCGCTGACAATTACCCGACGCACCGCCGCAATATCAACCAGCGCCCGAATGATTTTTGCCGCCATCGGCATGGTGCGTTGCCGCGCCATCGGCACACCGTCAAGCGCTGAGTCGGGCTGGATAAAATCATCGCATAGCGTCATCACCATCTCGCTACTGATCTTGAGACCATGAAGCACCGGCAGGGGATAATCCTCGCGTCCAATAAAAGCCAATCCGAGCGCTCTAAAACTACCACCAACGCCGAATAGCTGCTTGGCGGCAAAGCTTTTGATCCAGCCAATTTGCGTGAATGCTGCGATGATTTCGGCCTCATCGGCATTTGATAAATGGCCATAATTCAAACTGACCGAATGCCGAATCTCGCCTTTTTTCAGTGCCACAATTTCGATGCTGCCACCGCCAAGATCGGCGACCAACCCACTCGCCTCAGGCACATTCAAGGTCAGGCCACGCGCCACATGGGTTGCTTCTTCTTGTTGCGACAAAACCTGAATCGGCTGGCCAAGAATAATCTCGGCAGGACGGCGAAATTCATCACCATTGCCAGCCCGTCGAACCGCCGCGGTTGCTACCGGATAACAGCTATCAACCTTCATCGCACGAATGATAGCGGCAAACCGCGCCAAGGTTTCAAGAGCAACCGCAATACGGTCACTGGCAAGCATGCCGGTTTCATCAAGCCCCGCACCAAGCCGGCAATTTGATCGTTCGTCAAATAATGGTGCCGGATAAGCACCATTCTTGCCATAGATCACTAATCGAACCGAGTTAGAACCAATATCAATCACCGCAATGCGCGCGGTTGGTGGCACAGCATCTTGATAGGCTAAATGCGACAGCCGTTCGGCAACAGTCATGGGCAATTGATTTGCAGAAGAGCTCATTGCTTCGGTCTCAATTCCCTAACCATTATCCTGCGTGGCTGCCAAACTGCCAAGCCCGGACAGGCTGGGGTTTGACATGAAATATTCATGGCATGAGAAACTCGTCTCATCGGTTTGAGGATGCACATAACTTCCATCAGGCTGCAAGTACCAAGCGTTTTTTTCATCACGGAGATGCGCCACCATAATTTGATGGAGAACCTGTTTGCGAATCGTTGGATTTTCCAGCCACATAAAACACTCAACACGGCGCCGCAAATTACGCGGCATCAAATCAGCCGATGAAATCATCACGGTATTTTTGTCAGATAGAAATTCACCGCCATTGGCAAAAACATAAATCCGCCCATGTTCGAGAAACCGGCCAATGATTGACCGAACCGTAATGGTTTCCGACAGGCCAGCCACACCCGGCCGCAAACAGCAAATACCACGCGCCACAATTTCAATCGGCACGCCTGCCTGCGAAGCTTCATACAGCAATTCGATCAAGCGATGATCAACAAGCGAATTGCATTTCAGCCAGACACCCGAGGGAAGACCATTTTTACAATTTTCGATCTCGGCACGAATCATAAGTTTTAATTGGGGCGTTGATTGATGCGGCGAAATAAAGCTGCGTTTCAATTTATCTGGCTGCACATGACTTGTCAGATATTTGAAAATTTCATAGGCGTCGCGCCCCACATCCTTGTCACAAGTGAAATAGGACAGATCCGTATAGATGCCAGCGGTGATCGGGTGGTAATTGCCAGTGCCGACATGCGTATAAGATACCAGCTTGCCATGCTCACGCCGCACAACAAGCGACATTTTGAGATGGATTTTCAGATCAGTCAGGCCATAGGCAACCTGCACACCAGCGCGGCCAAGCGCCCGCGCCAATTGAATATTATTGCGCTCGTCAAACCGTGCCTTTAATTCAATCACGGCCGTAACCGTCTTGCCATTTTCGGCCGCTTGGATCAGCGCCTTTACAATTGGTGAATTTGACGTGGTTCGATACAGTGTCTGGCGAATTGCCAAAACATCAGGATCGGTTGCAGCCTGCTGGAGATAGCGCACCACCACTTCAAAACTCTCATAAGGATGATGAACGATAATATCCTTATTGCGGATCGCGGCAAAGCAATCACCATTGAAATCCCTGATCCGCTGGGGAAAGCGCGGCGCAAAAGCCGGAAATAGCAAATGTTTGGGAATGTAATCCAGCAATTCAGAAAAATTATTCAACGCCACTGGCCCATCGGTATTAAAGAAATTATTTTCACCAATACCCATTGCCGATTTCAGCAAACGCCGGATTGGTTTTGGCGCATCTTTTGACAGGGTTAATAAAACCACATTGCCACGTTGGCGCGCCCGAAGCGCAGTTTCAAATTCATGAATCAGGTCATTCGCCTCATCATCAATTTCGATTTCAGAGTCACGCAAAATGCTGAACATCGCTGCCGACACAAGCCGATGACGCGGATAGATTTTGACAATGCTGGCGCGAATCACCGCCTCGACCAGAAGTAGCCGCAACCCATCACCGGGCAATTTGACAAAACGCGGCAAATTCGCCGGTAGCAAAATCACACTTTGCATCGGCTTGCTGTCCGGGCTGGTCAATTCCAGCATCATGCCCTTGCCGTCATTATGGAAGAACGGAAAAGGGTGAGATGGGTCAAGCGTTGTCGGGGTGATCAATGGCAGAACATTATCAATGAACCAATCTTCAAGCCAAAGCCGGTCTTGCTCATCATCGGGTATATCCGACAAAACATGGATATTTTGATCGCGAAGACAGCCAATCAATTCAGGCAAAACCTGATTTTGGCGCGCCATCAATTTAGCACTTCGCGCCATGATCTGCGTCAGCAATTGATCGATATCAACATCATCTTTTGGCAACCGCTTGAAACCGCGATCCACAAGCTGGCGAAGACCGGCAACGCGCACCATGAAAAATTCATTCAGATTATCTGCCGAAATGGCTAGAAACCGAATGCGTTCTCCAAGCGGTTTATCGTCATCCTCGGCCAAAGACAGAACACGCTCATTAAATGCAAGCCAGCTTAGCTCGCGGTTAAAAAAGCTCTCATCTTCGGTTGACCCGTCAAGGATCGGATCGGTTTTTTTGCTTTTCATCTCATTACATTTCTGGTGGGCGGACATCTGACCATATCATGCTGCTGAATTGTTATAGAAATATGACAAAAGCCAAACTTCAAATATTTTCTTGGTTGTATTGTGCCATCACTGAACCGTCAAACCGCTGGCAAGATTGCCAATAATCGGGCAATCAGGGCGTGAATCGCCACGACAGTTTCGGGCTAAATGGCTTAATTCGTCACGCAATTCCTGCAATTCACCAAGCTTGCGATCAATTTCAGCAATTTTCTCAAGGGTGATTCGCTTGACCTCGGCACTCGGCCGCTGGTCATCTTCATAAAGGCTGAGAAGATCACGGCATTGCTCGATCGAAAAGCTATAGCGGCGTGCCCGCCCAATAAATCCCAGCTTGGCAATGTCTGATTCGGCATAAAGCCGGTATCCAGCTGCCGATCGGCCCGCCGGTGTCACAAGTCCGATATCGGCGTAATAGCGAACGGTTTTCACCGTTAAAGCCGCGCACCGTGCCGCATCACTGATTTTATACATGATCGCCTCTGTTTTGGTTTATCGCATTGCCGCCGATCGCCAAAAGGCCAGGCCTTCTTTTGACAAGCCCATCCTTCCTGTTAAAAGAAGGTTAGATATAATCTAGGGAGTTGGGTCAGGCATGGCAAGCGTGCCATCAAAAAGCAACGCAATCTAATTGGCAGATTTGGCTTAAATCACCGATTTGCGTTAGACTAGGGTGATACGCCGCGCCAGATAGCGATTATCAATTGCCGCCGCTGCACCGCGCAATCCGGCAAGCGGATCAATCGACAGATAAATTGGCAATGCATGAAGATAAGACCGGCGGCGACCATGATCGTCAAACCGGTCAATAAGCCCGCTATCGCCAAGAAGCGCCGATAATTTACCAGCAATACCGCCAGCAATCACCACGCCGGCACGCGCGCCAAGGCTGAGTGCCGCATTCGCTGCAACGGTACCAAGACTTTGCAGCATCAATCGCACCGCCGACAAAGCTGGCGCATCACCAGCAAGTGCCAGAGCGCCAATGTCCGGCGCTGATTTGTGCTCACCTGTCTGGCAGTGATAAATCGTTTCAAGGCCGGGCCCGCTGACAATCCGTTCAGCCGAAACATGGCCGAATTCTTTTGCCAGATGCGCCAGAACCATATCTTCGGCAGGGTTGCGCGGGGCATAGCTCACATGACCACCCTCGCTTTCGATCACCTGAACATCATCACCGGCAGGTACCAGCGCCGCCACCCCAAGACCGGTTCCAGGGCCAATCACAAGCAAAGGCGTGGTTTGATCAGCCGTTCCATCACGCAAAATCTGCCGGTGGTTTGCCCGCATTGATCTATTATTTTGCAACAGATCACGATGCGCCATTGCCTGCGCGGTAAAATCATTGATCAGCAAATAGGCACGAAGATTCATCGCCGCCGCCAGCTTGCCTGCATCAAATTGCCAATGATTATTGGTGATATCGACCTCTACGCCATTTACCGGGCCGGCAACCGCCAGACAAAGCATATCGATATCAAGCTGATGTTTGGCGCAATAACCGGCAAACGCATCTTCGGTTGTGGCAAAGTCAGCACAGGCCATAATGGCCAGATCGCAAAGCGCAGGATCATCACCATGTTGATGCGCCAACCGCAGCGATGTGCCGCCAATATCAGCGATAAGCCGTCTCATTTCTGCCAGCCTTTTGCCGTTTCAAGCCAGCCAAGTCCGGCCTCGGTTGACTGTGCCGGACGATATTCGGCACCGATAAAACCGTCATAGCCTGCCGCATCAAGCGCCAGCAAAATATCCTTATAGGCAAGTTCGCCATGATCCGGCTCGGCGCGGTCGGGTACAGCGGCGATTTGGATATGGCCGATAAAATCCAGATTGGCCTCAATCCGGCGGATTAAATCGCCTTGCATGATCTGGATATGATAGCAATCAAACATCAATTTGATATTGCCAAGCCCAACCTGTTTGACCGTGGCAACACCAGCTTCGACTGTTGAAAGATGATAATTGGCAACATCACGCTGATTGATCGGTTCAATTAAAACCGTCATATCATGGCGCGCAGCAGCAGCACCAGCATAGGCAAGCGCATCGCAATAGGCGGTTTCAGCCGCAACATCGCCATCGGTTCGCCCCGCCATCACATGAACCGACTCTGCGCCAATCGCGGCAGCATAATTAACCGCCTCGTCAATATAACGCCGTGCCTCATCTTCGCGCCCAACACAGGCGGCAAGGCCAAAATCGCCAGCATCGACATTGCCGCGCCGCGTATTCAGCCCCAGCATTGGCAATTTTGTTGCTGTTAACGCCGCCAGAATTTCAGTTGACGGTACGTCAAAAGGCCAATGACATTCGACCGCGTCAAATCCGGCCTTTGCCGCGGCCATAATGGCGGCTGGCAGCGGCAGTTCAGTCCATAAAAACCCAAGATTGGCAGAAAATCGCAACATAACAGCTCCTCAAAAGACCGGCCAAGAATGCCGCTTTTACCGGTGTAAATCAATCAATCTGGCCTGTCTGATCGGCCAAACGGTGGAAAATCAGAATATAA
>JADHOU010000016.1 GCA_016778825.1 Candidatus Puniceispirillum sp.
AATTGCGCCATCATAAATAGAACGCAGGCAGGCGCAGCGATAAAGGTTTTAAAAGCCACCCAATCGGCATCACTGGCATTGCGCCAAACCAATTCATTGGCAATGGCAAAACATAAAAAGAAAAGACCCCATCTTCGGCTCAGCAAAAACCATGTTGGTGCCGTCAGGTGAAATTGCGTGCCAAAAAATTCACGCATCATTGCCCGCCTGAAAAAAAGCCCGCCAAGGAGAACAATGGCAAAAAAACCATTGAAAATCGTTGGCTGGATTTTGATAAAAATAGCGGCGTTAAAATAGAGTGCGGCAATCGTCATTCCGCCTGACATCAATAATGAAAATAACGCGAATCTTGCAAGCCGTCTGGTCTGCAACCAATTTGCGCCCATAACCAGCGCCCCAAGCCCGACCGAAATAACTGCCGCCGCAAAAAGCCCAAAAAATTCATAGCCCAGAAAGAATCCAGCAAGCGGCAAAATTTCCAAAAAGAACGATACCAGCTTCATTGGCGGATAGGATGCCATCAGCCCCTCAACCCGCCTAACGCGCAATCCACTGTTCGACATCCAGCGGGCCAACCGCCGCCGCCGCTTGGCCACGCAAAAACACAATCGTAACTGATCCGATTTCAATCCCGAATTTACTGACATAGGCTCGGTTTATCGCAATATCTTCGCTTTGTCGATAAATCCAATCATCAAAATGCACATTCATTTTGCTGCCAGCCATATCAAGCGTCACGTCATATTGCCAATTCAGACCATTGCCGGAAATGCGGCCTTCAGCCTGACCTTCGACATCACCCGCCCGCCCCTGATAGCGAAAACTGCCATCTTCGGATCGGCCAAGATTATCAATCACCCAGATGCGCGAAGCTTTTTCGCCATCTTCATATAAAAAGGTTTCATCAAGCACCAGCCGATTGTCAGTGATTGTGCCTTGCAAATTCACCCGAAATTGGCGCCGCAAATTGCCAAACCGGTCTTCAAAAATACCCAAGGCAATTGTGTCACCGGCAAAAAATTCTTCAAGCACGAGTGAGGGGCGGCGTTCCGATAGATGCGTTACATCTTTTCGCGCACACGCCGACAAAGCGGCAAAAGCACCAACCAATAATCCGGCGGTAAGAAACAGGCGCATTACTCCGCCAAATATCAACCTAGCCATGCTTCGTTTTTGTCGTGCCATATCACCCTCCCCTTCGCGCTTCATCTGATTTCGCTTCTAGCCTAGCAAACTAATGCAGATCTTGCTGATAAATTCGGGTTGGGGTGACGGCAAAGCACGCCATCATCCCTATTCAGCCTTATAAAGACCCGCCAAAAATCGGCCAGCATCAGCGCTGACACCAGCCTGTTTTTCCGGCGCCATTTTGTCAAATGTGCGATATATCATGCCGAGCCGCGGATTATTGCCGAGCTTTTCACGATGCCTATCCAGAAAATCCCAATAGAGATAATTAAATGGGCATGCATCTTCGCCTGATTTTTCTGTCACCTTATAACAGCAGTTTTTGCAGTAATTTGACATCCGGTTGATATAGGCACCACCAGCTGCATAGGGTTTGCTGGCAAGATAGCCGCCATCAGCAAAAAGCGCCATTCCCGACACATTCGGCATCACAACCCATTCATAGGCATCAACATAGACAACCAGAAACCATTCATTCACCGCCTGCGGAGATAAACCGGCAAGGAGCGCAAAATTACCAAGAACCATCAAGCGCTGGATGTGATGCGCGTAAGACAGGGCATCGGTTTGCTGAATTGATTGGGCAAGGCAATTCATATCGGTATTGCCAGTCCAGAAAAAATCGGGAAGCGGGCGCGTTGCCTGCAGAAAATTCGCCTCGGCATAGGCTGGCATTTTCAACCAGTAAAGCCCGCGGACAAATTCGCGCCAGCCCAGAATCTGGCGGATAAATCCTTCAACCGCATTTAGCGGCGCATCGCCACTATGATAAGCTGCCTCGGCCGCCCTAATGACTTCGATCGGCGATAATAATCCAGCATTTAGATAAAGGCCGATATGGCTGTGATACATCCATGGCTCACCCTCAATCATCGCATCTTGATAAGTGCCGAAAAGGACTAGACGTTCAGCGATAAATTGATCAAGAACATGTAAGGCCTGATCGCGGGTAACGGCAAAATCAAATCCAGCCAATTGTCCAAAATGATTGGCGCAACGCATCTCGACAAGGGCCAAAACTTCGGTTGTGATCGCATCGGGTGCAAAGCTGCTTGGCGGCGGCACATCCAATCCGGCCTTTGGCGGCTGGCGATTATCGGCATCATAATTCCATTTGCCGCCAATAGGCTCATCACCTTCCATGAGCACCTGATAACGCCGCCGCAAATCGCGGTAGAAAAATTCCATGCGAAGCGATTTTCGTCCCTCAGCCCATTCGGCAAAATCACCGAGGCTGCAAAGGAATCTTGTATCGGCACGAATATTGACAGCAAGGCCAAACCGCGCCTGCCAGCCCGCCATTTCATCAGCAAGCCGATATTCCCCTGGTGCGGTGACCACAATCTGATCGGGGCCAAAGGCGGCAATCGCAGCGGCAACTTCGCCAGCAAGCGAGCCAGCATTATCCGCATCATCAAGCCGGCGATAACGAACCGCGATATCGTCATCGCCAAGCGATTTGGCAAAATGGCGCATCGCCGAAAACAGATAGGCTATTTTCCGCTTATGATGTTTGACGTAGGTGACCTCGGACATCACTTCGGCCATCAACACCAAATCCTTGGCCGGATCTAGATCTTTCAGGCTTGGCAAATCACGGCTTAACTGATCACCAAGAACAAGCCGGAGCGTTTTCATGTTGTTTCGCGCAATGCCGAAAAGGCAGCCAAGGCGGCCTCGCGTGATGCTTTGACATCAACAATCGGCTTTGGATAGGTCTCGCCAAGCCGGATACCAGCTCCAGCAAGAATTTCGGCAGGCGCTTCCCAAGGGCTGCAAAGATACGCATCGGGAAGATTGGCAAGTTCGGGAAGATAGCACCGGATATAATGCCCGTCAGGGTCAAATTTCACCCCTTGGGTGATTGGATTGAAAATGCGGAAATAAGGCGCTGCATCAGCACCGCAACCGGCAATCCACTGCCATCCTGCGCTGTTATTGGCAAGATCAGCATCAACCAGACAATCCCAGAACCACGCCTCGCCATGATGCCAATGCAGCCGGAGATTTTTCACCAGAAATGACCCAACAATCATCCGCACCCGATTATGCATATAGCCAGTTTGCCATAATTCGCGCATGCCAGCATCAACAACAGGATAGCCGGTCAATCCTTTTTGCCAGCTTTTCAGCAAGGCCGGATCATCACGCCAGTTAAAACCATCAAAGCGCGGCTGAAGATTTTTGCGCGGCAATTCGGGGAAATGATAAAGCAGCGAATGCGAAAATTCACGCCAGCCAAGTTCAGACAGAAAATGATCGCAATCACGATCCTGCCCAATGCCTGCATCCATTCGATCTTTGGCAGCATACCATACGGCATTTGGCGAAATCTCGCCCCAATGCAAATAGGCCGATAGCCGCGATACATTACGTTTTGCCGGGAAATTACGGCCATCCTTATAACCGTCAAGACCATCATCAAGAAAGGCGTAAAGCCGGTCGTGCGCTGCCGCCTCGCCAATATCCCAAATCGCCGCAAGCCCGGCTTTCCAGTCGCGTTCTGGCAAAAGGCCAAGCGTATCAATTGCGCTTTGACCGGTGGCAAAGCCATCACCACCGGCAATGACCAGATTTGGCGGCACTGGTAACGGACGGCGTGGCGGTGTGGCGGCAAGACAACCGCGCCGGTAATAGGGCGTAAAGACCTTGTAAGGAGTGCCATCATTTTTCAGCACATCCCAAGGCTCCCAGAGAAGCGACCCATTATGGCTTTCAACGGCAAGGCCGCGCGCGGCAAATTGCGCCTTAATAGCGGCGTCGCGGGTAACCCGCCATGGCTCGTAAGCGCGGTTCCAAGACAGCCCTGCCGCCGCAACAGCATCGGCCAGATTCGCCAAAATTTCGGCTGGGTTGCCTGATAGCACAATCAATTTACCGTCAAGCGCCTGATTAAGCGCCGTCAAGGAATGATGAAGCCACCAGCGGCTGGCACCGCCCATACGGTGATCGCCGGCATTGGCGTCATCAAGAATATAAACCGGAAGAACCGCGCCCCTCGCTGCGGCCGCAGATAATGATGGATTGTCGGAAAGCCTTAGATCCTGACGAAACCAATGAATATGAACTGAATCTGACATCTCTACCTTGCAGCCTTACCGTTAAACATACCTGAAATCACTCTAGGCGATATAGGCTTCACAAGGGCGAAAAACAAGGTATATGCAGTCAGGCCATTATGGAATCAGCTAGCCATGACATATGAGTAAGTGACCGGTTGGGCTGGTTCACAATTGCAATCGTGATCGAATTTTAATCGGTGTCGCCCCCAGCAGCAATGCGTTGGCGAAGCGCATATTTTTGAATCTTTCCAGTCGATGTTTTGGGAATTGATTCAAACCGAAATTCACTTGGCACTTTAAAGCCGGCAAGATTCTGGCGGCACCAATCACGCAGCTCGTCTTGGCTGGCGTTTTTGCCATCAATGATTTCGATAAAGGCGCAAGGCGTCTCGCCCCATTTTTCATGCGGCATCGCAACCACGGCAACATTGGCCACGGCGGGGTGTTTATGCAGAACATCCTCAACCTCGATTGACGAGATATTCTCGCCACCAGAGATGATGATATCTTTTGATCTGTCTTTTAACTGAACATAGCCATCAGGATGAACAACCCCCAAATCACCCGAATGGAACCAGCCACCTGCAAAAGCGCGTTCCGTCGATGGCACATTTTTAAAATAGCCTTTCATCACAACATTGCCACGCATCACAACCTCGCCAATCGTTGCGCCATCACGTGGCACCGGCACCATGCTGTCAGGATCGACAACATCAAGCCCTTCAAGCGCCAGATAGCGAACCCCCTGACGCGCCTTTAATGCAGCTTGTTTGACGTTATCCAACAAATCCCATTCCGGATCCCAATCATTGACCACTGATGGCCCATAAGTTTCGGTCAAGCCATAGAGATGCGTGACGTTAAAACCGGCATCTTTCATGGCGGCAAGCACGGCTTCCGGCGGCGGGGCAGCAGCGGTGAAAAATTCAACCTCATAATCCAGTTTCGCATTTACCGGTTTGCCAGCCACAACAAGCGACATGACAATTGGCGCGCCGCACATATGGCTAACCCGATGTTCCAGAATTGCATTCCAGATATCTTCGGCGCACACCTCGCGAAGACAGACATGCGTTCCCGAAATTGCCGAAATCGTCCAAGGGAAACACCAGCCATTGCAATGAAACATCGGCAAAGTCCAAAGATAGACCGCCTGTTTTTTCATTGATGCGGTCAGCGCATTTCCCTGCGCCAGCAAATAGGCGCCACGGTGATGATAGACCACGCCCTTTGGGTCACCCGTTGTGCCTGATGTATAATTGATCGTAATTGCATCCCATTCATCATTAGGCATTTTCCACGCAAAATCAGCATCACCTGACGCGATGAATGTTTCATATTCGGTTTCGTCATAGCCCGATCTTGGCCCATCAAATTCGGCATCATCATAAATGATCAATTGCGGGTTGCTCTTGGCCAGCGCTAATGCTTCACGCACACGCGGCAAAAGCGCAATATCAACGATCAGAATTTTGGCTTCGGCATGATCAAGTTGAAATGCAATTGTCGCCGCATCCAACCGCGTATTCAGCGAATGCAGAACCGCACCCGACATCGGCACGCCGTAATGGGCTTCAATCATTGCTGGTGTATTTAACAGCATGACCGAGATCGTATCGCCGCGCCCAAGCCCTGCCGCCGCAAGCACGCTTGCCAATTGCCTGCATCGCGCATAAAGCGCCGCATAATTACGCCGCAAAACCCCATGAATAACAGCCGTCTGATTTGGAAAAACCATCGCTGCACGTTCGAGGAATGTCAGCGGTGTCAAAGGCTGGTGATTTGCTGGATTCTGGTCAAGCCCGATATCATATGGATTTGTCATTTGCCGCCCCTCTTGCAATCAAACAGCTTTACCGTCAAACAGCCTTATCATCTACCATTTCGGCTCGCGCTTTTCGATAAAGGCATCAATGCCCTCGACCGCATCACGGTGAAGCATGTTTTCGACCATAACTCGCGACGCATATTCATAAGCATCAGCAATTGATAATTCACGTTGTGTGTAAAAAGCGCTTTTACCAATGGCCAATGTTACTGGTGACTTGCTGGCAATCTTATGCGCCACAGCGGTCACATGATCGGTCAGATCAGCATCATCAACCACCGCATTAACAAGCCCAATTTCAGCGGCGCGCGCCGCTGGCACCATCTCGCCAGTCAACAGCATTTCCATGGCATGTTTCGCCCCGACATTGCGGGACAGCGCCACCATCGGTGTTGAACAGAAAAGACCAATATGAACACCGGGCGTGCTAAACTTTGCTGATGGGGCGGCATAGGCAAGGTCACAGCTTGCCACAAGCTGGCAACCAGCCGCCGTTGCCGTTGCCGCCACTTCGGCAATCACCGGCTTGGGGTTTTGCAAGATTGCCTGCATAACCGACGAACAGCGTTTTAAAACATCGGTAAAATAGGCCTCGCCCTGATCCACATTGGTGCGGCCGGCACTCATTTCTTTCAAATCATGGCCAGCACAAAAAGCGGGGCCATTGGCCGCCAAAATAATCACCCGAACGCTGGCATCAATTGCCGCATCAGCCAAAATGGCACCAAGCCGGTCAAGCATTGCCTCGGACAGGGCATTGCGCCGCACCGGATCATTCAGCGTTAAGCGCAAAATACCGTGGGCATCCTTGTCTATTTGCAATAGACCCGCCGCATCATGTTTCGTGGATAAATCCGTCACCTTACCACCTCATCACCTATTCAACTCAAAAATCGCGGCAAAAACAACTGTGAAGTCACGCTGCAGTAATGATCTTATTCAGTTTGTTTCAAGGCGGCGTTCAAGCCAGCGAACACCCGCCGAAACAATCAGAATAACCACCAGATATTCAAGCACCAGAACCGTGTAGATTTCCAATGGCCGGTATTCGGTAACAACCAGTTCATTCGCGCGGCGGGTAAGTTCCTGCATGCCGATCACCGATACCAGCGATGACATTTTCAACATATAGACAAGCTGGTTTCCAAGAGCCGGCAAAATGCGTTTGATTGCCTGCGGCAAGATCACATAGCGCATGGTATCGCGATAATTCAACGAAATCGAATGTGACGCCTCATATTGGCCACGGTCAATCGACTGAATTCCCGCGCGGAAAATTTCTGCCTGAAAGGCGCTATCAGAAATGGCCAATGCCAGAACCCCCGCCCAAAATACCGAAATTGACAAGCTGGCGACTTGTGGCAGGCCATAATAAACCCATAAGATCAGCACCAAAATCGGAATGGCGCGCACCAGCTCAACATAAATGCGGTTAATCGCTTTTGGAGCGCGGCGGTTTGACAAGGCTGGCAAGGCTACCAGAAGCCCAAGACAAATTGAAATACAGATTGCCGTGACTGACAGGCCAATCGTGTAATACAGACCATCAATCAGGAACGCCAGATTCTGGCGGCCGGTTTCGGTTGCCGGATTAACAACATACCATCCCCAATTGCCAGAACAGCCGCCAAGACTGACAAGGCCAGCAAGCCCCAAAAGACGGATCAAAGATGATGGCATCAAGGCGCAAAATTTCGACATTATAAATTGCATGAACTGGATAAGTTGCATGATCTGATCACCCCTAATGCCGCAAAATCTGGCTAAGGAACAATTTGCAGCGATCACTTTCCGGCGCGGTGAAAAATGTTTTTGGCGACCCCATCTCAACAATCTTTCCATGATCCATGAAAAGCATCATATCAGCGACCTGCCGCGCAAACCCCATTTCATGGGTGACGCAAATCATTGTCATGCCACTATCGGCAAGTTCTTCAATCACATCCAGCACCTCGGCAATCATTTCCGGATCAAGCGCCGATGTCGGTTCGTCAAAAAGCATGATCTTTGGCGCCATGCAAAGCGCCCGCGCAATCGCCACACGTTGCTGCTGGCCGCCCGATAATTGCGCTGGATATTTACTGAATTGTTCGGGAATCCGAACACGCTCAAGATAATGCATTGCCAGATCACGGGCATCAGCCTCGGCCATCTTGCGGGCGCGAACCGGCCCCAGCATCAGATTTTCCAAAATGGTCAAATGCGGAAAAAGGTTAAATTGCTGAAACACCATCCCAACATTATTGCGCAAAACAGCGCTGCCAGTGGGGCTGTCATCAACAACAATACCGTCAATCCGAATCTCGCCTGCCTCATGGCGCTCAAGCCGATTGATACAGCGGATCAGGGTTGATTTGCCCGAACCAGATGGCCCGCAAATCACCAGCTTTTGACCTAGCTCGATATCAAGAGATACCGAATCAAGCGCGCAGAACTTGTCAAAATATTTTGAAACATCCCTTACTTTGATAAAGGCTTGTGTTGCTGGCGGGTTCATCGTGACTGTCACCTAAATTTCCATCATTACATGAGGGCAGATCATAAATGCGCCACAAGGAAGAAGCGTGCATCAAGGTCGCTCGACGCATAGCCTTTGTCTATCCGATTCCACGATCATCGGCTAGCCCCCAATCAGTTTTGGCGCAAGAAATCATAGCCAAAGCTTGTATTACCCAACCGATACCCTATCTATATTCACGAGAACCCTAATCGAAATATTACCCCAATTTGAGTCCAAGGAGACTTTTAAATGCGACTTCTAAAAATAATCACCGCTCTTTTTGCGTTTAGTACGGTGACCGCGCCCGTTCATGCGGCAAGCGTGCTGAATGAAATCCTGTCTGACGGGGTGCTTAAGGTTGGCACCACTGGCGACTGGAACCCAATGACCATGAAAGACACAGCGACAAACAGCTATACCGGCTATGATATTGACGTCATGACCGAGCTTGCAAAAGATCTTGGGGTAAAGGTTGAGTTTGTGCCAACTGATTGGAAAACATTGGTAAGCGGTGTCACATCAGGCAAATACCACATGACCGGTTCTGCCTCGATTTCACCTGGCCGCGCAAAAGCCGCTGGCTATTCAAACAGCTATTTTTCATTGGCAACAGTGCCGCTTACATTGAAAAAGAATGCTGACAAATTCACCGATTGGGCCGATCTTGACAAGGCATCTGTTACCGTTGCCGCGACGCTTGGCACAACCCAAGAAAAACAGGTCAAGCAGTTCTTCCCAAATGCAAAATATAAAATTGTCGAAGCCCCTGCGCGCGATTTTCAAGAAGTGCTAGCTGGCCGCGCCGATGCGCACATCACATCAAATGTTGAGGCCTACAAGCTGGTCGCCAAATATCCAGAAATGATGGTCGTTCCGGTTTCAGCGCCAAAGGCACCAACCCCAATTGCCATGCTGTTGCCACAAGCCGATCAGGTTTGGATCAATTATGTAAACACATGGATTGCGCTGAAGACCGAGCGTGGCTTTTTTGCCGATCTTGGTCGTAAATGGCAGCTTGCCAACTAACCTGTAAATATATCAAATATGAAAAGAGAGGCAGTTATGCCTCTTTTTTTTAACCTTACCATCGCCCTTTCCAAATTTGCCGGAGCCGTTTCATGCTTGTGCTTTATGACCTTGCGATAAGCAGCTATGGCTGCAAAACCCGCATTTTGCTTCGCCATAAAGGGCTTGAATGGACAAGCCTCGCCCCGCCCGATGGCTATGGCAGTCCAGCCTATTGCAAGATTGTGCCATCAGGCACGATTCCAGCCTTGGTGCATGACGGTTTTACCCTTGGCGAGTCAGACGCCATTGCCGAATATTTGAACGAGCTGGCACCCGAACCGGCAATGCTTCCTGAACCCATCAAAGAACGCGGAATGGCACGCGCCTTGTCACGGTTTCACGACACCCGCATCGAACCGCTGCTTCGCGCCTATTTTGGACAGGTTGCCCCAGCGAACCGCAATGCCGATTTCATTGCCGAAAATGCCGCCCTTCTAGAGCGCCGCTTTCACCAGCTTGCCGAGATCAGAACCCCATCACCACTTTTGACCGGAACCAATCTTAGCCTTGCCGATTGCGGCTTTGCGCCGAGCTTTGCCATTCTTAATTGTTTACAAGGCTTGCTTGGGTTTGACCTAACACTACCTGCATCGATCAAGGCCTATAAAGCGACATTATGCGCCCATCCATCGGTTCGTGATGAATATGCAGCCTATGTCAAAGCATTGGATGAATGGGCCGCCGCCAAAATAGCGAGCTAGTGATAAATAATGATTTGAAATGATTTCCTTGGACGCTGAATTCCTTTGACGCTGAATTCCTTTGACGCTGATTTCCTTTCGCGCCTAGGCTGGCAATGATCTGGCAACAGGCCATCTTGGTTAAAACAGGCTTGCTGCCCCCTTTCTCATATTGGTCGTTGCTGCCTATGCCTTTGTCTCTGGCCTTTCAAAATTTACCGCCGCAGATGCGCGCCACAATCTTGATGATTGTTGCGCTGTTCATGTTTACCTGCATGGGGATTTTCATCCGGCTATCTGCGGCCGATCTACCTGTGATTGAAGTGGTGTTTTTCCGCAATGCGCTGGCGGTGGTTTTATTAGTGCCCCTGATCATGCGCGTTGGCTGGTCAAGCATCCGCATGCAAAAGCCAAAGCTGTTTTTCCTGCGCGCGGTGATTAATTTTGGCGGCATGTTTTGTGGCTTTACCGCCCTTACATTAATTCCGCTGGCGCAAATGACGGCGCTTAGTTTTACCGGCCCTTTGTTTGTTACCATTGGCGCGGTGTTATTTCTTGGTGAAATCATTCGCGCGCGCCGGATCGCTGCCATTGCTGTTGGGTTTTTGGGAACATTGATCATATTGCAACCGGGCTTTACCGAAATTTCGGTTGGCGCGATGATGGCGCTTGCCAGTGCCTTATCAATTGCAATGGCGTCGCTGATCGTAAAAAAACTGACAGCAACCGAAACACCCGAAGCCATTGTGACATGGATGGTGGCAATGCAAGCGCCGTTGGCATTGATACCGGCGCTTAGTGTTTGGCAATGGCCAAGCCTTGAAAGTTGGTGCTATTTATGGGCGATGGCACTTGCCGGAACGATTGCGCATCTATGTTTTACCCGCGCTTACCGGCTTGTTGATATTACCGCTTTGCAACCGCTTGAATTCATCAAATTGCCATTTGCGGTTATTTTGGCATGGTTGATCTTTAGCGAATGGCCGGGCCTGTGGACATGGATTGGTGGGGCAGTTATTTTTGCCTCGACCGTCTATATCACCCAGCGTGAGGCACGCGCCAAAAAGTCGCTTCGGCCAAATGCTGGCGGCCGCGAGACCAAACTATAGCCCATCCCCAAAGTGACATGATAAATCACCCGCAAAGCGGAGGGTAAAGAGTGAAAATACCAGCCCGCATTAGGCCAGCCGGCATCCAGCCAGTTTAATCAGCATCCTGAACCGCCCAATAAAGCGGCGTGCCACAGTCAAAAATCGTCAATGGCCCCTCGGGCGTCGCACGGCTTTCCGGATAGATAACCGGCGCATCCTGTTTGACCAAAGTGATCCGGTCCTCATTTACCGGCAGGCGATAAAATCTTGGGCCATGTAGTGAGGTAAAACCTTCAAGCTGATCAAGTGCGTCTTCAGCTTCAAAAATATGTGCAAGGCACGACATGGTGTTTGGCGCGGTGTAGATACCAGCACAGCCACAAGCCATCAGCTTGGCAGCGTCCAGATGCGGCGCGCTGTCGGTGCCAAGAAAGAAACTGCCATCACCGGAAATGGCCGCCGCTATCAGGGCACGGCGGTGGCTTTCGCGCTTGGCGACTGGCAGGCAATAATAATGCGGGCGAATGCCACCAGCCAGAATATGATTGCGATTGATAAACAGATGATGCGTTGTGATCGTGGCGGCAATATTGACACCGCCAGAACGGACATAATCAACACCATCGCTGGTGGTTACATGTTCCAGCACAACCCGTAAATCAGGCATCCGCCGCCGCAAAGGATCGAGAACGGTTTCGATAAACACGGCTTCACGATCAAAAATATCAATTTGCGGATCGGTAACTTCGCCGTGAACACAAAGCGGCAGGCCGATTTCGGCCATTTTTTCCAGAACAGCGATAACCTTGTCAAGATCGCGAACGCCCGATGCTGAATTGGTAGTTGCCCCTGCCGGATACAGCTTGACCGCATTGATCAAGCCTGATTTAGCAGCCGCGGCGACATCATCTGGATCGGTTGTTTCGGTCAGATATAACGTCATAAGCGGGGTAAAACCATGATCCGGATTGACACAAGCCATAATCCTGTCGCGATAGGCCGCCGCTTCGGCGCCTGTTACCACTGGCGGCACCAGATTTGGCATGATGATAGCGCGGGCAAAATGGCGCGCCGTATCATCAATCACCGCGTCAAGCATAGCCCCATCACGAAGATGAAGATGCCAATCATCAGGACGGCGGATGGTCATTTGGGTCATGACAAAGATTCCCATAAAATTTGATGGTTACAAACCGATCAATCAACAACAGATGGCAAAATTCATACCAGCATCATTGGGCAAAATCTACACTGCCACGGCAAACATCATCACTTGCTTTTTCCAGCCTTTTCATTTTCCGCCTTTTTTCAACAACTGTGTTATATTATAACATTCTGAAATGAGGAAACCAAACTTGGGCACCAAATGGGGGCATCCACTCCAATCATTAGGCAAGGCTTTTATGGCAAGCGACAAAACAGATTTAATCAATCTTGAGAATGCTGGTGTCAGGCGTGACAATCGCTGGCTTGTGCGGGGCATTGATCTGCGCATTCGCAAAGGTGAAATTGTCACCATTATCGGCCCAAATGGTGCTGGTAAAAGCACCACCGCAAAATTGGTTGTTGGCACGATCCGCGCCAATGAAGGACGCGTTCAACGCCAAGCTGCTTTGCGTGTCGGCTATGTCCCGCAAAAGCTGCATATTGACCCAGCACTACCAATGCGGGTTGAACGGCTTTTGGATTTAACGGCCAAAGTCTCGCCGAATGAAAAGAAACAGGCACTTGCGGCGGTTGGCGCGCCGCATTTGGAAACTGCCTTTGTGCAGGATTTATCTGGTGGCGAATTTCAGCGCATTCTATTAGCGCGTGCGATGGTTCGCCGTCCCAATCTTTTGGTTCTGGACGAGCCTGTTCAAGGGGTCGATTTTGCCAGTGAGGCGATGCTTTACAATTTGATCCGGCAAATTCGCGACACTACCGGCTGCGGGGTTTTGATGATTTCGCATGATCTTCATATCGTCATGGCAGACACCGATACGGTGCTTTGTCTAAACGGTCATATCTGTTGCAGTGGCAGCCCTGATTCGGTGGTCAGTAATCCTGAATATCTGCGCCTATTTGGAGCGCCTGACACGGCGGCGCTGGCGGTTTACCGGCATGATCATGATCACATCCATCTTCCCAATGGCACCGTTCAGCATGTCGTTGGGTCAATCCGCGAATCTTGCCACCCTGACAAGCATGAGCATAATCACGATGGGCATGATCATGTTTGATGATTTCTTTATCCGCGCGCTGTTTGCCGGCATTGGTTTGGCAGTTATTGTGGGGCCGCTTGGCTGTTTGATCATCTGGCGCAAAATGGCCTTTTTTGGCGATACATTGGCTCATGCGGCGCTTCTTGGCATTGCCTTGGCCATCTTGGCTGATGTGTCATCATTGATTGCGGTTCCGTTTGTCACCCTTGCCATCTGTATTGCCATAATGGTTGCCAAGCGAACACCAAGCCTGTCATCAGATACAATTCTTGCCATTTTGGCGCATTCGACCTTGGCGCTTGGGCTGGTTCTGGTTTCGGTGACTGGCGGTCGCAATGTTGATGTGAACGGGCTTTTATTTGGTG